>CAZHUU010000017.1:0-51808 GCA_964535335.1 uncultured Mycobacterium sp. | reverse complement strand
GGGTGATCAACACCCACTTCATCGTCGCGTACATGATCCGCCAGCACGGCACCGACGAGCAGAAGCAGCGCTTCCTGCCGCGGATGGCCACCGGCGAGACCCGCGGCGCATTCTCGATGTCGGAACCCGAACTCGGCTCCGACGTCGCCGCCATCCGCACCCGCGCCCGCGACAACGGCGACGGCACCTACACCGTCGACGGTCAGAAGATGTGGCTGACCAACGGCGGCAGTTCCACCCTGGTGGCGGTGCTGGTTCGCACCGATGAGGGCGCGGACAAGCCGCACCGCAACCTGACCGCCTTCCTGGTCGAAAAGCCCACCGGTTTCGGCGAAGTCGCGCCCGGGCTGACCATCCCCGGCAAGATCGACAAGCTCGGCTACAAGGGCATCGACACCACCGAGCTGATCTTCGACGGCTACGTCGCTGGCGCCGACGACGTCCTCGGAGCCAAGCCGGGCCAGGGGTTCTTCCAGATGATGGACGGCGTCGAGGTCGGCCGCGTCAACGTTGCGGCCAGGGCCTGCGGGGTAGGCATCCGCGCGTTCGAGCTCGCGGTCCGCTACGCGCAGCAGCGCGCCACCTTCGGCAGGCCGATCGCCGAGCACCAGGCCATCGCCTTCCAGCTCGCCGAGATGGCCACCAAAGTCGAAGCGGCGCATCTGATGATGGTCAACGCCGCCCGGCTCAAGGACTCCGGTGAGCGCAACGACGTGGCGGCCGGCATGGCCAAGTACCTGGCCAGCGAGTTCTGCTCGGAGGTCACTCAGCAGAGCTTCCGCATCCACGGCGGGTACGGCTACTCCAAGGAGTACGAGATCGAGCGGCTGATGCGCGATGCCCCGTTCCTGCTCATCGGGGAAGGCACCAGCGAGATCCAGAAGAACATCATCAGCAAGCGGCTGCTGGCCGACTACCGGATCTGACATGAGCGCACCCGAATTCACCCCGCGTCCGCAGCTCGCCGAGGACGTGGCGCGTTTCGTTCGCAGGCGGATCTTCAACGGCACCTACCCGGCCGGGGAGTACATCCGCCTCGACCAGCTCGCCGCCGAACTCGGTATCAGCGTGACGCCGGTGCGGGAAGCCCTGTTCGAACTGCGTGGCGAGGGCCTGTTGGACCAGTTGCCGCGGCGCGGCTTCGTGGTGCTGCCGTTCACCGACCGGGACATCACCGACGTCTCCAATCTGCAGGCACATGTCGGCGGCGAATTGGCGGCGCGGGCGGCGGCGAACATCGATGACGCGGCGCTCGAAAGACTTTCGGGGCTGCACGATCAGTTGACCGACGCCTACGCCGCCGACGACGGTGACCGGGCGGTGCGGCTCAACCACGAGTTCCATCGTGCCATCAACGTGGCCGCGGACTCGCCGAAGCTGGCCCAGTTGATGTCGCAGATCACCCGCTATGCCCCCGAGTCGGTGTTTCCCACCATCGAGGGTTGGCCCGCGCGTTCGGTCGCCGACCACGCGCGGGTCCTGGCGGCATTGCGGACCCACGATGCCGATGCCGCGCGCGCGGCGATGTCCGACCACCTGGCCGCCGGCGCGACCCCGTTGATCGAGCATCTGGTGAACCACGGGGTTGCGCAGAAGGCAACGTAGTGCCTCTCCGGATCCGCTATCACCGGCGGTCTCAGATGGCGCCGGTGATAGCGGATTTCAGGGAAGGGTGTCGGCCAGCATTCCGCGCAGGCGGCCCACATCGAGCTTGCCGGTGGCACCGCGGGGCACGTCGTCATCGGAGTCGAGCAGCAGCCACACCGTGGGCACCTTGAATGTGCTCAGCAGCCGCCGCGCCTCGGTCCGCAGCCGCTCTTCCGTGAGCCCGTCGCACACCACCGCGGCACCGACCCGTCCGTTTACCTCGGTGACGAACGCGCCGCGCACACCGGCGATCTGGCGCAGCGCGGCCACCACCTCGCTGGGATAGATCCCCGCGCCGCTCACCTTGAACATGTCGTCGCAGCGCCCGTGGTAGAACAGGAAGCCGTCGTCGTCGAGGCGGCCCAGGTCACCGGTGGGGTAGAACCCGTCGACGGTGAACAGATCCTCCCGGCTGCGCCGGCACACGCCGCGCATCAGCTGCGGCCCGCGGATCTGGATCTCGCCGATGGTGCCGGCCGTTACCGGCTCGCCGGAATCTTGGTCGACGATCCGGACATCTACGCCGTCGAACGGCCGTCCGCACGAACCCCACGCCGAGCGCGGCATGTCGGTGTCCATGGCGTAGCCGCAGTACGGACCGAAGGACTCGGTCATGCCCAGCAGGTTGGCTCGCGCACCCGGCGCGGAGCGCTGACCGGCGGGCAGCAGTGCTTCCAGGCTGCCGGGGCGCAGGGACGACAGATCGGCCCCCAGTTCGGCGGCATGACGCGCCAACTCCTCGGCCTGGGCCGGCCAGCCGCGAAATGACGTGACCCGTTCCCGCTCCATCAGTCGCAGCGTGCTCTCCGGCTGCGGTATCGCCTCCGTCACCAGCGTCGCGCCCGCGTCGAGAACGCTGAGCAACCCGGTCCCGAATCCGCCGACCCAGAAGAACGGCATCGGAACATACAGCCGGGTGTCGGCATCGATGCGACGGGCCGACAGACCCGCCCGCACAGCCGCCAACGCGTTGCCATGCGAATGGATCACCCCCTTCGGCGCTCCGCTGCTACCGGAGGTGAACATCACCAGCAGCGGGTCGGCAGGCACGACGGTGTCGGCCACCGCGTCCACGGCGCCGGGATCGCCACCCGCCGTAAGCCGATCGTCGCGCCAAATGTCCTGCAGGGCTGGGAGATTCTCGGCGTGCGGCCGGAGGTCGGCGAGGTAGCGATGCCCCCGAAACTCCGGCACCGAGACGAGGTGCCGGACCGAGGCCGCGCCGAGTTGCGCGGCGAGTTCCGGGCCGGTCAGCAGCGTGCTCAACGGCACCAGCACGGCACCGATGCGGGTGAGCGCGAGGGCGATCTGCGCCCACCGCACACCGTTCGGCATGATCAGACCGACCCGGCTGCCCTTGGTCACCCCAGCGGACAGGAACCCGGCGGCCAGATCCCGGGTTGTGGCTTCGAGCTCCGCGTACCCGATTCGTGCTGTGGTGTCGATCAGGAACAGCTTGTCGCCCAGGGCTGCCCGGCTGCGGATCAGCATGTCGATGGTGTCAGGCATCGAACAGCTCCACCAGGCGGCGGCCGTCGACCTTGCCGCTGGACATCAGTGGGATATCGGCAGCTCGGACAGCAAGGAAGTGCCGGGGAATCTTGTAGGTCGAGAGCACCGGCGCGAGGCTCTCCCGAAGTAGGCGAAGATTCGGGGTTTCACCGTCCGGGACGACGACCGCGGCGGCGACCGCCTGCCCGCGTTCGGGATCCGGCACACCGACCACATGCGCCACCATGCCACTCACCGCGGCGATCGCCTTCTCCACCTCGGCGGGGGAGACGTTGGCACCGGCGGTCTTGATCATCGAGCCGCGCCGGCCGAGGAAATAGAAGAAGCCGTCCTCATCGACCCGAACCAGATCGCCGGTATGGAACCAGCCGTCAGGGTCGAAACACTCTTCCCGGCTGCGCTTGTGATAGTGCTGCATCAGGTAGGGACCCCGCAGCAGTAGCTCGCCGACGGTGGCGGTCGCGCCGCTGTCGGGGTCGATGACGCGGGTCTCGAAGCCAGGCGCCGGCCCCCCGAAGGAGCCGCGCCGACGCTCGGGCTGGTCGGTGTCGTCACCGCTGAGCAGTACGACACTGCCGGCCTCGGTCATTCCCAGCATGTTGTGGCGTAGTTCGGGATCGCGAGGCCGGGCGCCCGGGGCCATGATCGGGTACAGGTTGCCGCGACACATCGACGACAGGTCCCGGTCGGGGAGGCTTTCGTGCCGGGCGAGGTGGGCGACGCCCGCGGCGAATCCATTCGTGACGGTGGGGCGGACGGCCTCGAGGAGATCGAGGGTTTCGCCCGCATCGGTGGCGGTTGAGCAGACCAGGGTCGAGCCGGCCGCCAGGGTGGCCAACAGCCCGAACGCGAACCCACCGATCCAGAAGAACGGTGAGTTGCAGAACAGCCGGTCGTCGGGCGACAAGCCGCGAATGCCGTTGAGGTTGCGCTGGTGTGCGAGCAGAGACTCGTGGGTGTGCACCGCGCCCTTGGGCATCCCGGTCGATCCGGAGGTGTAGATGATCGCGAGCGGATCGCAGCCGTCGACATCGCCCTCCGACGCGGACAGCGATCCCGCCTCGGCCTGCGCGCCGATCCGGTTGTCGAAGACGATGTGCCGCAGCCACGGGGCTCCGACATCGGCCAGCCGGGCGGCATAGTCGTTGTCGCGGAAGGCGCGCGCCGCCAGCAGGATCTCGGTGTCGCTGTGCACCAACTGGTCGTGAAGCTCCGGGCCGGTCGCGAAGGTCGAGAACGGCACCACCACGGCGCCGATCCGGGCCACGGCCAGCGCGGCCACCACGAATGCCGCGCCGTTCGGATGCAGCACACCGACGTGGGTGCCCTTGCCCGCGCCCAGTGCGAGCAGGCTCCGCGCCAACTCGGCCGAATCTTCCGCCGCCCCGCGGTAGGTCAGTCGGTCGTGGTCGCAGATCAGCAGCGGATGTTCGCCGCGGGCCGCCGCCTGCCGGACCACCAGGCGGCCCACGGTATCGGTGTGCTCAGCGGGCACGGTCGCTCACCGGCCGGGCGAAGTGCTCGCGCACGGCGGTCAGGTCGGCCTTGCCCGAGGGGGTGCGTGGGATCGCATCGACGATCTCGACCTGCGCCGGAATCTCGTAGGCCGTCAACCGGTTTCGCAGATGCTCGATGAGCTCTGCGGTGGAAGCCGGCGCGCGCAGTTCGACCATCGCGACCGGGACCTCACCCAACCGGGTATCGGCGCGACCGACCACCGCCGCACCGAGGACGGCCGGATGGGACTCCAGGGCCGCGCGGACGTCGTCGGGGAGCACCTTGAACCCGCCGCGGATGATGGCTTGATCAGCCCGGCCGAGAATCCACAGGAAGCCGTCGCCGTCGATGCGGGCCAGATCGGTGGTTCGCATCCAGTCGGCGTCCGGACCCGACTGGCCGGGCTTGACCTCCAGCAGACCCGGCTGATCCGGACCCAGGACCGCGCCCGCCTCGGAGACCACCCGCAGCCGGGCCCCCAGGCTGGCCCGGCCCACGCTTCCGCGCTTGGCCGACCAGTAGCGGCGGTGGTCGGCCAGTGACCACCCCGCGACCCCGCCGCCGAATTCGGTCGCGGCGTAGGAGGTCAGCACCGGGATGCCGAACTTCTCGCTGAACGCGTCGGCGTCGTCGGCGGACAGCGGCGCCGTTCCGGAGGTCACCGCACGGATGCCGGCCAGATCGGCGGGACCCAGACCGGAGTGCAGCACCGCGCGCAGCGCGGCGGGCACCAGCGACACCGCCTTGGGTCGGTAACTGCGCACCGCGTCGGCCCACGCCTGAAGTTCGAAGCGGGGCAGCAGGACGAACGGGCGCGCCTCGGCGACGCACTGCAGCACCCGGTAGATACCGCCGATGTGGACCAGGGGCGCGTTGACCACGGCGACGCTGCCCGCGATCGCGGTGGGCGCGGGAGCGTTCGCGAAGTCCGCACCGACGACCGATACCGCCAGCATGTCGTAGCTCAGGTCGACCCGCTTGGGGGGCCCGGTGGTGCCGCTGGTCAGCATCCGCACCGCAACCCCCGTCGACGCGTGCGACGGGCTGCGGCCCATCCGGATGTCCGGCGGGGCGCGGAGATCGGCGATCGACACCACGGAGGTGGAATCGCCGGGTACCGCCAGTTGGGCGATGTCGTCGGCAGTGCCGATGAGCATCGGCAGGTTCAGCGACGTGATGTCGGTCCGGGTGCGCTCGTCACCACGAGACGGGTTGATCGTCACGGCTGTTCCGCCGGCGAGCAGCACACCCAACAGCGCCGCCACGTGCGACGGTGTGTTGCGGAGCAGGATCCCGACGTCTGCTCCGGGGGCCACCGCGTCGGCGACGGTCCGGGTCGCGGCGCGGAGTTCGGCCCAGGTGTACCAGTGGTGCTCGTACTCGATGGCGCGGGCGCTCGGATCCAGTTCCAGGACCGTGGCGATGCGGCGGCTCATCGGATGGTTCACTAGCGCACCTTCGGAGTGGCCCGGATCCCGTCGTGCTCGCGCTCGGCGAGCTCCGCCCGGCCCAACGGATTGCCCAGCCGGGTGTAGATCAGGTTCTGCTCCATCGCCGCGCGATACGGCTTGTCGAGGGACTCCCAGATCGCCTTCACCGTGCCCTGGGTCGCCGACGGCGGCTTCGCGGCGATGGTGGCCGCGATCTCGTGTGCCCGGCTCCACAGGTCGTCGGGAGCCACTACCTCGGACACCAGGCCGATGCGGGCCGCGGTCTCGGCGCCGACCCGTTCGTCGTTGCCCATCAGCGCGATTCGCAGGGTTTCACCGAGGCCGATTTTGCGCATCAAGCCGACCGGCTCGAGCGCGCACACCATGCCGGCGCTGACGTGTGAGTCGAAGAACGTGGCGTCCGAGGAGCAGATCACGACGTCGGCCTCGTTGACGAAGTAGAACGCACCGGCGGTGCACATCCCGTGCACGGCGCACACCACCGGCTTCCACATCTTCTGCCACTTCGGGCTGAGTAGCTCGCCCGGGTCCTCGTGGTTCCAGACGTTGTGCGGCTGACCGTACGGGCTGCTGACGTCCAGTCCGGCGCTGAACGCCCGTTCGCCCGCCGCGCGCAACACCACGGCATGGATCGCGGTGTCGTGCTTGACGATCCGCCACGCTGCGGCCATCTCCTCGCACATCGTGCGGTTGAAGGCGTTGAGCTTGTCCGGACGGTTCAGGGTGATGGTGGCGACGTGGTCGGTCCGGTCGAAGTCCAGCAGGATGGTTTCGAAGGCGGCGGTCATCGGCACTTCCAGTCCGGTGCGCGCTTCTCCAGGAAGGCCTTCGGTCCCTCGAGCGAGTCCTCGGTGTGCAGGTTGCGCTCCCGGAAGGCCTCGGCGAGCATCTCGGCTTCGTGCGTCGGGATGTCGCGGCCCTTGATGATGGCCAGCCGGGTGCCGCGGACCGCCAACGGCGCATTGCGGTTGACGGTGTCGGCGATCTCGTGGGCGCGCGCGAGCAGCCGGTCGTGCGGCACGATCTCGGTGATCAGGCCCAGTTCGTACGCGCGCTCGGCACTCATCCGCTCGTGGCGGCCCATGATGGCCATCCGAAGCGCCACCGAGCGGGGCAGCACCCGCGCCAGCCGCACCATCTCCCGGCCGGCGACCAAGCCGATGGACACGTGCGGATCGAAGAACGTCGCCTGGTCGGAGGCGATGACGATGTCGCCGGTGGTCACCCAGTCCAGGCCCGCCCCGCAGCAGATCCCGTTGACCGCGACGATCACCGGTTTGGCCATCCGCCGGAACGGCGGGGTGCCCTCCTGCGGCGCCTCCCACTGCTCGTAGGTGGACAGATAGGCCCGTTCGTTGATCACCTTGCCGTCTTCGGGAATCTCGGTGACGTCGGCGCCGGTGCAGAAGGCACGGCCGGTGGCGGTGACGATCAGCAGCCAGACATCGTCGTCGTTCTCCGCGGCGTCGTAGGCCGACCGCAGTTCGGTGATCATGAAGGGGCTCAGCGCATTGAGCGCCTCCGGACGGTTCAGTGTGATGGTGGCCGTATGGCCGTCGACCTCGTAGCCGATGGTCTGGTATTCACCTGCTGTCATGCGTTGCCCCTTGGTCTCATTGCCCGGTGGGAGCCGGGTGCTGTCTCATCGTCCGGTGAAGTCGGGTGCGCGCTTCCCCCGGAACGCGGCCAGGCCCTCCTTGAAATCACTTGTCCGGCAGGCCAGTTCGAGGTTGAACAGCTCCTGGGTCATCGACTGGCTGAGGGCGGCATGCTGGCTGTGGTTGATGGCCTGTTTGGCCAGCCCGATCGCGACGGTGGGCCCGGTGGCCAGCCGGTCGAGCAGGTCAGCCGCCGCGGCGTCGAGATCGCCATCCTCGGTGCTGCGGTGGATCAATCCCCATTGCGCCGCGGTGACACCGTCGACCTTCCGCCCCAGGAGCAGCATCTCCTTGGCGCGCGCCATCCCCACCAGGCGCGGCAGCAGCCACGTCGACCCCGAGTCCGGGCTGAACCCGCGGTCAACGAACGGCTCCCAGAACACCGCATCGGTGGCGGCCACCGTGAAGTCGGCGGCCAGCGCCAGGTTGCAGCCCAGCCCCGCGGCCCAGCCGCGCACCGTGCACACCACCGGCAGGTGCAGGGTGTGGACGAGTTCGATCACCCGGTGCGCGGTGTGCGGGATGCGGCGGACCAGGTCGCCGGTGCGGGGTCGGTGGCCACCGTTGTTTGCGCCCACCCAGTCCACGCCCGCGCAGAAGTCGCCGCCGGATCCGCTCAGGTGAATCGCGCGCAGGCCGTCATCGCTCGCCGCCGCGATCAGAACACCGATCAGCGTGTCGATCATGCTGTTGCTCAACGAGTTCCGATGTGACGGCCGGTTCAGTGTGATGCGCAGGACGGCACCTTCTGTCGACGTCGTCACCGCACCGTCGGTCGGCCGGGCCTCGTCACCCACGAAAGCTCCGCTCTTCCGCTGCCCTATAGATAGAGATACAGTAGTGCTATCTTGTACAAGATAGCAAGGATAGCCCGGACAGGGGGCGCATGGCCGACGGCGAGGAGCGACGGTTCGGCGAGCAGCCGTTGCCGCAGACGATGGCCGCGGCGGCGGCCATCCGCCGGGTGACCGGCATGGTGCTGTCGCTGGAGCAGCCACACCCCACCGTCGACGAGATGCTGACCACGATCGCCGGCTGGGAGCGCGATCTCGCCGGCGCGCAGCCCGTCGACCACCGGCCGAGGATGAGTGCGGACGACGAGTCCAAGCGGGTGTACGTGCAGCGGGCCTTCGACATCGGCGCGGCCAACCCGATGTTTCCGGAGTACCGGTTCGACCGGCTGGATCCCGAGACCGCTTCGGGCGGCGTCCGGTTCCCGATCGTGTTCGAGGGACCGCCCGGGTTGGTGCACGGGGGATTCCTCGCCGTGCTGTTCGACTGTGTGACCCAGCACCACAACTGTGCGGTCGGCAGGTCCGGCAAGACCCGCTCGATGACCGTCCGCTATCGCAGGCCGACGCCGTTGGAGACGAACGTCCGCTTCGAGATCGTGCGCACCCAATCCGACCGGGAGATCACCTCGACGGCCAGCCTGATCCTCGACGGTGAGTTGCTGTGCACCGGCGAGGTGTCCGCGCTGGCCCTGCCCCCGGAGAGCCTGTCCCCGAACCGCTTCGCGCACCGGCGAAGGGCCTAGCCGGTGGCCGCACCCCGGATTCGTCAGCCCCGCGTGGCCGATATCGTCGCGGCCCGGCTTCGCGACGACATCCTGTCCGGACGACTCAAGGAAGGCGACATCCTGCCGTCGCAGGGGAGCCTGTTCACCGAATTCGGGGTGAGCCCACCCGCCCTTCGCGAGGCGATCCACATCCTCGAGGTCGACGGGCTGGTCTCGGTGCGCCGCGGCAACATGGGCGGCGCGGTGGTCCACCTGCCGTCGGCCGAGCGCACCGCCCACATGATCAGCATGGTGCTGCAGTCCCGGTCGTCCACGCCGGCCGACGTCAGCGGGGCGCTGATGCACCTGGAGCCCATCTGCGCCGGAATGTGCGCCGCGCGCCAGGATCGGCTGACCGAGGTGGTGCCGTACCTGCAGTCCGAGATCGACCGACAGGAGCAGCAGTTCGACGAAGCCGCGCAGTACGTCCGCAACGCCCGGCGCTTCCACGAGGCGTTGGTGTCCCGGTGCGGCAACGAGCCGATGATCCTGCTGATCGGCTCGCTGGAGCTGATCTGGTCGGCACACGAGTCCTCGGTGTGGGGCGACGAAGGCGACCCGATGCAACACAAGACCATGCGGGCGGCGCTGCGCGACCATCAGCGGTTGCTCGACGCGATCCGCGACGGCAACGTCGACCGGGCGGTTCGGCTCGCTCAGGACCATCTGTCCGCAGCGCGCCGCAACACCCTGGCCTTCGGCCGGGACAAAACCATTGAGGCCAAGCTGATTTCGAGGAATATGTCATGACCGACGACAACCGGGTTCTCTTCGAACTCGACGCCGACCGGCGGATCGCGACGATCACGCTCAACAATCCCGCGCAGCGCAATTCCTACGACGCGGCCATGCGGGAGGCACTGGCCCGCTACCTCGACATCGTCGCCGAGGACGATGACATCACCGTCGTGCTGCTCCGCGGTGCCGAGGGTGTCTTCTCCACCGGGGCGGACATGAACAACGCCTACGGCTGGTACGGCGAAGGAGCACGAGAAGATCAACGCAAGAGCCGGCCCAGTCAGCGCCGGCGACTGACCGTGGATCGCAAGACATTCGGCTTCTACCACAATCTGATGGGGTTCCCGAAGGTGACGGTCGGGGAGATCAGCGGTTACGCGCTGGGGGGCGGCTTCGAGATGGCGTTGATGACCGATATCTCAGTCATCGCCCGCGACACCCGGATCGGCATGCCCGCCACCCGGTTCCTCGGTCCTGCCCTGGGCAGCCTGCACATGTTCTTCCACCGGCTCGGGCCCGTCCTCGCCCGGCGGTTGCTACTCACCGGGGACATCATCTCCGCTGCCGACGTTGAGCACCTCGGCGTCTTCACCGAGACCTGTGACGCCGACTCGGTGACAGCGCGAGCCCGGTACTGGGCGCAGAAGGCGGCCAAGATGCCGGCCGACGGCGTCGTCATCGCCAAGGAGGCCTTCCGGCTCGTCGAACAGAGCCAGGCCTACCAGGGCGAAGAGGTGGCCAGCTACCTGTTCCACGCCTACGGCACCAACCTGCAGTTCGCAACGGGGGAGTTCAACTTCGTCAAGACCCGCGCCCAGCACGGCACCAAGGAGGCGTTCCGGCTGCGAGACGAGCATTTCCGGGTGCCCGAACCGGACTGAGCGCCCGGTGTCGGCACCGATACACTATCTGCTAGTTTTGTAACGCTGTTGATGCGTCGATCCCGAGGTGGAGAACCCATGCCCGAACCAGTCATCGTCGGCGCCGTCCGGACCGCGATCGGTCGCTCGTTCAAGGGGACGCTGGTCAACACCCCGCCCGAGACGCTGATCACCGCGATCGTCCCCGAGGTGATTCGCCGGGCGGGCATCGATCCCGCCGACATCGACGACATGATCTTCGCCGAATCCCATTACGGTGGTGGTGATCTCGCCCGTTATGCGGCTGACGCGAGCGGACTGAAGCACGTGCCCGGTCAGTCGGTCAACCGGCATTGCTCGGGCAGCCTGACCGCGATCGGCAACGCCTCGGCGCAGATCGGTTCGGGCATGGAGCGGGTGCTGATCGCCGGCGGTGTGCAGTCGCTGTCGATGACCCCGCTGATGAGCCAGCGCATCATCGGCCCGGAACTGAAGTTCGAGGAGCGGTGGATGCCGCCCACCCATGTGGAGACACCGGACGCCCCGACCAAGGACATGTCGATCACCGTGGGCTGGAACACCGCGCAGGCGGCGGGCATCACCCGCGAGGAGATGGACGCCTGGGCTGCGCGGTCCCATCAGCGCGCCATCGCCGCGATCGACGCCGGCAAGTTCGTCGACGAGATCCTGCCGCTGAAGATCCAGCAGCTGGACGGCTCGGTGGTCGACTTCAGCGTCGACGAGCATCCCCGTCGCGACACCACCGCCGAGAAGCTGGCGGCGCTCAAGGTGCTGCATCCGGAGATCGAGGGCTTCTCGATCACGGCGGGCAACAGCAGCGGCACCAACGACGCCTGCGCCGCGGTGGCGGTCGTCGATCGGGCCTACGCCGGGGACAAGGACCTCGATGTGATGGCAACGGTCAAGGCCTGGGGCGCGGTTGGGGTTGCCCCGCGCGACACCGGCCTTGGCGGCGTCGAGGTGATCGGCAAGGTGCTCGGCCGGGCCGGGCTCAAGCCGTCCGACGTGGCTTTGTGGGAGATCAACGAGGCCTTCGCGTCGGTGCCGATCGCGGCCTGCCGCCGCTACGGGCTGGACGAGGAACTGGTGAACTTCTCCGGCAGCGGCTGCAGCCTGGGCCACCCGATCGCCGCGTCCGGCGCCCGCATGGTCACCACTCTGGTCTACGAACTGCGCCGCCGCGGTGGCGGAATCGGAGTGGCGGCGATGTGCGCCGGCGGCGGTCAGGGCGGCGCGGTCGTCATCGAGGTCTAGCGAGCGGCGTCAGCCCTTGCTGCGCGCCTTCGCGGCCGGCCTGGCGTCGGCGATCAATCGCTCGGCACGCTCGAGGATGCACTGCAGACCGAACTCGAAGTTGTGGTCGTCGGCGGCGCCGATCCGGATGGTGTCCTCCAGCGGGTGGACGTCGTGGTCGGCATCCCGGTTCTTCTCGTAAAGCCGGTGCAGCACAACCGAGCCCCGGACATGCAGCGACACCGCCGAGTAGACGTCGAAGGCTTCACGTCGGGGCAGCCCGGCTTCGACCAGGCTGTCGATCGCCTTCTCCACCTCCTGCTCGCCGACCTTCGCCGCCCGCGGGCTCAGCGCCGAGCGGATGAGGATCAGGTCGCACAGGATCGGGTTGCCCATGAACGTCGTGCGCATCGAGCGCGCGTGATTGGCGAGCGTCTCGCGCCAGTCGTCGGCCTCGACGTACGGGGTGGCGAACACGTACTCCCGCAACGCCCGATCGGTCATCGCGTTGAGCAGCTCGTCCTTCTTGCGGAAGTACCAGTAGATGCTCGTCACGCCCACCCCGAGGTGCCTTCCCAGCAGGGGCATGCTCAGGTTGTCGATGGACACCTGCTCGGCAAGCTCGAAGGCGCCGGTGATGATGTCATCGGGGTTGATCGACCCGCGTTCGCGACGGGGGCGCTTGGCCGTGGTCGCCGGCTTTGCCACTGCAGATGCCACCTCTCGTCGGATCGTCCACTTACTGTAAACCCTATAGTAGGTTTTACCGATGCCAGTGAGCGGTATTGCGGTGTCGGCGGCGGGACCGTGGCCCTCAGCCTGACGGACGCCACCGCGAACGGTGGTCTGCGCAGTGTCGCGGAGGTCCGGTCGCAGGCCGGCTTCCCGGCCGCCGGGCGTGCCCGGATCCAGGCGGCCTACCAGTGCCTCGGCCTGCTCGGAAGCTGATTGCTGAAGGCTATACCGATAGGTGTACAGTATGGATCAATGGCCGAGCTGGGAGACGGTGGAGCATTGACGACTGACCGGGTTGATGTCGCCGCGAATTCCGATGCGGCCCAAGCGGTCCTCTACGAGGTGCGCGACAGCGGAGTGGCGGTCGTGACCTTCAACCGACCGGACCGGATGAACGGCTGGAGCGGCGGGATAGCCACCGGGTTCTACGCCGGCCTGGACCGGGCCGAAGCCGATCCGGACGTGCGTGCGGTCGTGCTGACCGGAAACGGCCGGGCGTTCTGCGCCGGTGCGGACATGGGCGACCTCACCAGCATCGGGTCGGCCACCGTCGAGAGCGCGGGCCGGGCCGACCTGTCCGAGATGGTCGGGGAGCGGCACCCGTTGTTCCTGACCACGCTGAGCAAGCCGATCATCGCCGCCATCAACGGCGCCTGCGCCGGCATCGGTTTGACCCATGCGCTGATGTGCGATGTCCGATTCGCCGCCGCCGGAGCCAAGCTCACCACCTCGTTCGCCCGGCGCGGCCTCATCGCCGAGTACGGCATCTCCTGGATCCTGCCCAGGGTGGTCGGCTGGGGCGCGGCGCTCGACCTGTTGCTGAGCGGGCGGGTCTTCCTGGCCGAGGAGGCCGCCGAACTCGGCATGGTGAAGGAGGTGGTGGCCCCGGAGGACCTGCTCTCGCGCGCGATCGCCTATGCCGAGGACATCGCCGCGAACTGTGCGCCCAACTCGCTGGCGGTGATCAAGCGGCAGGTGTACGGCGACGCGCTGCGTGAGATCGCCGAGAGCAGCGAGTCCGCCGAGGCGCTGATGCACGAATCCATGCGGCGCCCGGACTTCATCGAGGGCATCACCGCCTTCTTCGAGAAGCGCTCCCCACACTTCCCGCCCCTGACGTAGGAGAACTTCAATGGCACTGGACTACAAGCCGATCGACGTGGACAACCACTACTACGAACCGATCGATGCCTTCACCCGGCACCTGGACAAGAAGTTCAAACGCCGTGGCGTGCAGATGTTCAACGACGGCCGGCACACCCAGGCCGTGATCGGTGACCGGGTCAACCACTTCATTCCCAACCCGACCTTCGACCCGATCATCGTGCCGGGCTGCCTGGACCTGCTGTTCCGCGGAGAGATCCCCGAGGGTGTCGACCCGTCATCACTGATGAAGGTCGAGCGCCTCGCCGATCACCCGGAGTACCAGAACCGGGACGCCCGGGTCGCGGTGATGGACCGGCAGAACCTGGAGACCGTCTTCATGCTGCCGACATTCGCCTGCGGTGTCGAGGAGGCCCTCAAGCACGACGTCGAGGCGACGATGGCCGCGCTGCACGCATTCAACCTCTGGCTGGACGAGGATTGGGGTTTCGACCGACCCGACCACCGGATCATCGCCGCCCCGATCATCTCGCTGGCCGACCCCGATGCGGCCGTCGCGGAGGTCGACTTCGCGCTGTCCCGCGGCGCCAAGATCGTCCTGGTCCGGCCGGCACCGGTACCCGGTGTGGTCAAGCCGCGCTCACTCGGTGACCCGCTGCACGACCCGGTGTGGGCGCGGCTGGCGGAGGCCGGTGTGCCGGTCGGCTTCCACCTCAGCGACAGCGGCTACCTGCAGATCAACGGAATGTGGGGCGGTAAGTCGACATTCGAGGGCTTCGGCGCGCGTGACCCGCTGGAGCAGGTGCTCCTCGACGACCGTGCCATCCACGACACGATCGCGTCGATGATCGTCCACGGTGTCTTCACGCGCCATCCCACGCTCAAGGCCGTCAGCATCGAGAACGGATCGTACTTCGTCCACCGCCTGATCAAACGGCTGAAGAAGGCCGCCAACAACCATCCCCGCCACTTCGCCGTCGACCCGGTCGAACAGCTCTGTACCAACGTGTGGATCGCCCCGTACTACGAGGACGACCTGGCCGAGTTGGCCGCCGTCATCGGAGTGCAGAAGATTCTGTTCGGCTCGGACTGGCCGCACGGTGAGGGTCTGGAATCCCCGATCGACTACGTCGCCGAGCTGGCCGACTTCGGACCTGCCGATGTCCGGAAGATCATGCGCGACAACGCCCTGGATCTCCTCGGCGTCAAGGTCTCTCCGGCGGCCTGAGGATCCCGCCCATGCCCGAGTGGACCATAGGTGCGGTACTCGACGCCATCGCCGAGGCCGTCCCGGACCGTCCGATGACGATATGCGGCGACCGCGTCAGCACCTACGCCCAATCGGCCGAACGCACCCGGCGGCTGGCCAATTTCCTTGCCGCCCAGGGCCTCGGCGCCCACCGGGAACGCGAGGAACTCGAGGACTGGGAGTGCGGACAGGACCGCGTCGCGCTCATCATGCACAACGACCTGTATCCCGACGCGGTCATCGGTTGCCTCAAGGCCCGCACCGTCCCCGTCAACGTGAACTACCACTACACCGCCGGGGAAGTGGCCGAGCTGCTCGACTACGTCAAGCCCACCGCCGTCATCGTGCACCGCTCGCTGGCCGCGAAGTTCGCTGCCGTCCTGCCCCTGCCCAGCGCGCGGCTGCTGATCATCGTCGACGACGGCGGCGACGGTCCCGACCCGCGCGGGGTCATCACCCTCGATGATGCGCTGGCCCAAGGGGATACCGACCAGGACATCACCCCGTCGCCGGACGATGTCCTGATGATCTGCACCGGCGGGACCACCGGTCGGCCCAAAGGGGTGATGTGGCGGCAGGCCGACACCTACACCGTCTCGATGAACGGCGCCGACCACGAGTCCGTCGACGAGATCCACGCCAAGCTCGGCACCCCCGGACCGCCGTGGTTCGCGGTATCGCCACTGATGCACGCCGCCGGAATGTGGACCGCGTTCGCCGGCGTCCTCAACGGGCAGACCGTGGTGCTCTACGACTCGACGAAGTTCGACCCGCGGCGCGTGCTGGCGACCGCGGAACGGCACCGGGTCGGCATGATGACCATGGTGGGTGACGCCTACGCCGCGCCCCTGGTCGCCGAACTGCGCGACGGCGGTTACGACCTGTCCGCGCTGTACGCGCTGGCCACCGGAGGGGCCGCGACGAATCCCAGACATCAAGGGGCGCTACTCGAGCTGCTGCCCGACATCATCCTGATCAACGGCTACGGCTCCTCGGAGACCGGCAACGTCGGATTCGGTCGCAGCATGCGCGACGACCGAAAGGACACCTTCGAGCTGCGTGAGGGTGCGCTCGTTCTCGCCGACGACTACGGCCGCTTCCTGGCGCCGGGCGAGGACCGGGTCGGCTGGGTCGCCCGCGCCGGGCGAATACCGCTGGGCTACTTCGCGGACGCCGAAGCCACCGGGAAGACCTTCCCCCGGGTCGGTGGGCAACGGGTGGTGATCTCCGGTGACCGCGGCGCACTGGCGGCCGACGGAACGCTGCGCCTGTTCGGCCGGGACTCGCTGGTGGTCAACACCGGCGGCGAGAAGGTGTTCGTGGAGGAGGTCGAGGAGGTGCTGCGATCCCATCCCGCCGTCGCCGACGCGCTGGTGGTCGGGCGGCCCAGTGAGCGATGGGGCGAGGAGATCGTTGCACTCGTCTCCTTCCGCGAGTCCCCCGTCGACCACGACGATCTCCGCACGCACTGCACCGAGGCGATGGCCCGCTACAAGGCACCCAAGGAGTTCATCGTCGTCTCGCAGGTCAAGCGGCTGGGCAATGGCAAAGCCGACTACCGGTGGGCCAAAGCCATTGCCACCGAACAGAAAGCCGCACTGCCATGACGCGGAACGTGATCGACGGCCTGGTCAACGTCCACTTCGGCGAGACCGAACACCAGCCCACCTGGATGCTCAAGGTGCGCGACGACTACTTCAAGGGCCCGTCGTCGATGTTCGCACCGGTGCACCTCGACGAGTTGCTCGACGAGATGGACACCCACGGGGTGCAGAAGGCGATCCTGATGGACAACATCGCCAAGCCACACGTCACGGCGCGCAGGTTCGCCGAAGCCCGGCCCGACCGCTTCGCACTGGCGATGGGTGGCCTGAACCTGCTCACGCCGATGCCGACGCTGCGGGAATTCACCGCCGTCGTCGCCGACCTGCCGGTGGTGTATGCCGCAGTGGGACCCAGCTTCTGGGGGGATGCCCAGTACCCGCCGAGCGACGCCGTCTACTACCCGCTGTACACCAAGTGCGCCGAACTGAACCTGCCGCTGTGCCTCAACACCGGGTTGCCCGGGCCGCCGATCCCCGGGGAGGTGCAGAACCCGATCCACCTCGACCGGGTCTGCGTGCGCTTCCCGGAGCTGCGGCTGTGCATGATCCATGGCGCCGACCCGTGGTGGGATGTCGCGATCCGGTTGCTGATCAAGTACGAGAACCTGCGCATGATGACCTCGGCGTGGTCGCCGAAAAGACTGCCCGACAGCCTGCTGCACTACATGCGCACCCGTGGACCGAACAAGGTGATGTTCGGCTCCGACTGGCCGGTCCTCGCGATGAGCCGGGTGATTCCCGAAGCGCTGGCCCTCGACCTGCCGCCCGAGGTGCTGGACAACTACCTCTACAACAACGCCGACGACTTCTTCTTCAAGGAGCGCTGAATGGATCGCTACGAGTTGCGCCGGCTCGACTACAGCCTCACCGCCGATCACACCGACCTGCAGAACGCCTACCGGCAGTTCTTCACATCGAACTGTCCGATCGAGACGGTGCGGGCGGCCGAGGCGTCCGGATTCGACAAGAATCTGTGGGAACGACTGTGCGCCATGGGCGCCACGACGATGGCGCTGCCCGAATCCGCGGGCGGTGACGGCGCGACGCTGGTGGACCTCACCCTGGTGGCCGAGGAGATCGGGCGGGCACTGGCACCGGTGCCGTGGATCGATCACGTCTGTGCGGCCCGCCTGCTGGCCCGACTCGGCGCGCTGAACTCCGCCGACATGATCGAGGGCGCCAGCCTGGTCGGCCTCGACCCGCAGGAGCAGGCCGCCGCCGGGCGGCGCCTGATCCCGGTCGGCTCGATCGCCGACCACATCGTGGTCCGCGACGGTGACGAGGTGGTGCTGCTGACGTTCGGCACCCGACCGGTGCGGGTCGACAATCTCGGCAAGCTGCCGATGGCATGGATCGACCCAGCCATCGCGGACAACCGCACCGTCGTCGCATCCGGTTCCGCGGCGATCGCCGAATACCAGCGCGCACTCGACGAGTGGAGACTTCTCACCGCCGCCACACTCGTCGGTCTGGTCGAGCAGGCGATGACCATCGCCGCCGAGTTCGCCAAAACCAGACACACCCTCGGGGTGCCGATCGGCACGCTGCAGGCCATCTCGCACCCGTTGGCCAACATGGTCATCACCGTCGAGGCCGGTCGCAATCTCGCCCGGCGGGCGGCGTGGTTCTGCGACAACGAGCCACCGGCACGCCCCGACCTGGCCCCGTCGGCGTTCGTGTTCATGGCCGAGGAGGCCGCCAGGGCGGCGACCATGGCCGTGCACATCCAGGGCGGCCTCGGCATCTCGGCCGAAGCCGCCGCGACCGCCTACCTGGTGCGCGCCCGCGGCTGGGCATTGGCCGGCGGCGATCCCGCGGCCACCGCCAAGCGCATCGCCCACATCCTCGCCGACCGCGAATCAGTCTAGGAGACAACGAGTATGGACTTCTCCCGCGTCGAGCTGTCCGACGACGACCAGACCTTCCTGCACGACGTCCGCGACTTCCTGGCCGCGCAGGTCACCGACGACGTCATCCGGCACGACCGGGAGACCGGCGACAACTTCCACGAAGGTGTGCACCTGGCACTGGGCGCCCGCGGCTTCCTCGAGAAGGAATGGAAACCGACCGCCGACGGCGGCTTCACCCGCGTGCGTCGGCGGATCTGGGAGTTGGAGAAGCGCCGGGCCCACGTCCCGTGGGTGACCTGGGGGACCACCGCGATGGTGGCCCGGTCGGTCGCGAGCTTCGGATCGCCCGAACTGAAAGATGAAGTGCTACCCGGGGTGTTCAGCGGGCACATCCGGCTGTGCCTCGGCTACACCGAGCCCGAGGGCGGGTCGGACATCGCCACCTGCAAGACCCGCGCGGTGCGGGAAGCGGATGGATCGAGCTGGATCATCAACGGGTCGAAGATGTTCACCACCGGTGCGCACAACTGTCAGTACGTCTTCCTGATCACCAACACCGACCCGGATGCGCCGAAACACCAGAGCCTCACCATGTTCCTCGTCCCGCTCGACTCGCCGGGCATCGAGATCCAGGGCATCCGCACGGTCGACGGCGACCGGACCAACATCGTCTACTACAGCGACGTCCGCGTCGACGACAGGTACCGCCTCGGCGAGGTCAACGGCGGGTGGACGGTGCTGCGCGAGCCGCTGAACGCCGAGCACGGTGCTGTCGAGGCGGCATCCGACGGGCTGGCCGATGTGTCGATCATGATGCACCAGGGCGGATTCATGGCCACGGCCGTGGACAAGGCCGCCGCCGAGGTGGGACGGCGCGATGCGGACGGCCACCGGGCGGTGGACGACGGGGCGGTCGCCTATCGGTTGGGCCGTAGCGCCGCCCGGCTGGAGGCGGCACTGAGTGCACCGAGCATCTTTGGCCGGGTGGCGCTGTCGCAGACCATGCGGGACATCGCACCCGAACTGATGGATCTCCTCGGCACGGCCTCGACCCTCCCGGTCGACACCGACGGCGCGCCCGACGACGGAGCGGCCGAGTACATCTACCGCTTCGCACCGCTGTCCGGGATCTACGGCGGAACGCTGGAGGTGTTCCGCAACATGATCGCCCAGTACGTGCTGGGACTGGGCAAGCCCGCCTACGCCCCGCCCGCGAAGAAGGGCTCCTAGCGGGTGAGCACCGTCGCGGCCGCCGTCCCGGGTGCCCCGTAGAGCTGCGCGAAGCCCACCCGCGGATTGCCGGGCACCTGCCGGTCGCCGGCCTCGCCACGCAGTTGACGCACCAGCTCGTGGATCTGGCGCAGTCCGGATGCGCCGATCGGCTCGCCATTGGCGATCAGACCGCCGTCGGTGTTGATCGGCATCGAACCGGTGATCTCGGTCTCGCCGTCGGCCAGCAGTCGCTCCTGGTCACCGTCGACGCAGAAGCCGCACTCGGCCATGTGGATGATCTCCGCGCCGGCGTCGTTGTCCTGCAACTGGATGACGTCGACGTCCTGCGGTGCCACGCCGGCCTTCTCGAACGCGGCACGCGCGGCGTACACCGTCGGGGCGGCATCCTCGACGACGGGGGCGAACGTGGTGTTCACCTCGTAGGCGCCGTACCGGCGCGTTCGCACCTCCACCGCGCGCACGTACACCGGCGTGGACGTGTACCGGTGGGCGATGTCGGCACGGCACATCACCACCGCCGCCGCGCCCTCGTCGGGTGCGCAGAACATGTACTGGGTCAACGGGTAGTTCAGCATCGGCGAGTTGAGGATCTCGTCCTCGGGAATCGGTTTGCGGCGAAATGCATTCGGGTTCAGCGCGCCGTTGCGGAAGTTCTTGGCGCGACCTTGGCCAGCGCCGCGTGCGAGATGCCATGCTCGTGCAGATACCGGTTCGCCTTCATCCCGAAGAACTTGGTGGTCAGGTATTGACCGTTCTCGGCATACCAGCGCGGCATGCCCACCAGCGCGGGGTCCTCGGTGAAGGCACCCCGCGGGTGCTTGTCCAGCCCCACCGCGATGCCGATGTCGTAGTCGCCCAACCGAATACCGTCCGCACAGGCCTTCGCGGCGCTGGCGGCGGTGGCGCAGGCATTGAACACGTTGGTGAACGGGATGCCGGTCAGGCCCACCATCCCGACGATCGCGTCGGGGTTGGCGACGGTCCAGCTGCCACCGGTGGCGAACTGGACGTCGTTCCACTCCACCCCCGCGTCGGCGACCGCCGCGAAGATCGCGTCGACCCCCATCTGCATCGCAGACTTGCCGTCGAAACGGCCGAACGGGTGCAGACCGACCCCGATGATGGCGACGTCGTTGATCACCGGTATTCCCTTCCGCGGGGTGCGCTAGGCGATCGCACCGGATTCCTTGAGCGCCTCGATGCGATCCCAATCCAGGCCGAGCTCCATCAGCACGGTCTCGGTGTGCTCGGAGGCCTGTGGAGCTCGGGTGGTCTGCAGCGGTTCGTGGTTGAACTGCACCGGTCCGCGCACCACCTTGAACGGCGCACCGCCGTCGGCCGCGTCCACGTCGACCACCATGTCGTTGGCCAGGGCCTGCTCATCGGTGGTCAGATCGACCAGGCTCTGGAACGGCGCCCACTGACCCTTCATCGTCTTGAGGTGCCGGCGCCAGTACTCGAACGACTTGCCGCGGATTGCCTCGGCCACCAGTTCGGCTGCCGCCGAGGCATTCTCGATCAACGGAAGCACCTCGCTGAACCGCGAGTCGTCGGCCAGTTCACCCAGACCCAGATGCTCGAAGGCGTCACGGATGTAGCCGGTCGGGCTGACGATGCACAGGTTGATCGTGCCGCCGTCGGACGTCGTGTAGTTGCCCATGAACGGGTTGACGCTCGGGGTCAGCGAGTCCGGCATCAGGGAGCGCATGGTCTCACCGGTCTCCATACCCTGGGTGACACTGGCCCCGGCCGCCCACCACGCGGTGCTCAGCAGGGATACATCGAGTTCCACCGCCTCGCCGGTGCGCTCCCGGTGGAACAGGGCGGCCGAGATGCCACCCGCGATGTTCATGCCGCCGATCGAGTCACCGAAGGCCGGAATGCCCTGCGACAGCGCGCCACCCAGCTCGGCGGGGGTCAGCGCCCAGCCCACGCCGCTGCGGGTCCAGAAGGCGGTGCCGTCGAAGCCGCCGACATCGCGTTCCGGCCCCTTGTCGCCGTAGGCGCTGCCACGCGCGTAGATGATCTTCGGGTTGACGGCGCGGATGTGTTCGATGTCGAACTTGTTCTTCTGCCGCGCCGCCGGAAGGTAGTTCGTGAGGAACACATCGGCCGTCTTGGCGATCTCGTAGAGCACCTGCTGACCATCCGGGGTGGACACGTCGATGCCGACGCTGCGCTTGCCGCGGTTGGGGTGTTCCATCAGCGGGTGCCGGTCCGGGTTCAGCTGGAATCCGCCCATGTTGACGAACCCCCGCTGGGTGTCACCGCGCACCGGATGCTCGACCTTGATGACGTCGGCGCCCCAGTCGGCGAGGATGGCGCCTGCCGCCGGCACGAAGGTGAACTGGGCGACCTCCAGGACGCGGACACCGTCCATGACCTTGATCATCTGCGCATCTCCTGACGGCCGTGAGGCTGATGAGTTACTGCCAAGCTAGCCGACCGGGGTGAAGGTGACCGGGATCTCCGTCGGTGACCGGAACGGCTGACCCCAGATGTGCGGATTGTCATCGGTGATCAGTTGGATGTCGGTGATCCGGTCGAGCAGCGTCTCGATCGCCACCCGGGTCTCCATCCGGGCCAGGTGCAGGCCCATGCAGGTGTGCTCACCGGCGGCGAACGAGATGTGCGGCAGGCGTTTCCGGAAGATGTCGAACTCCTCGGAGCGCTCCCAGCGCCCCTCGTCGCGGTTCGCCGAGCCGATGCACACGTCGACCACCGAGCCCTTGGGGATCGGCACCCCCGCCACTTCGGTGTCGCAGTTCGCCGAGCGCTGCACCGTGGTCAGCGGGGTCTCGTAGCGCAGGCCCTCCTCGATGGCCGCCGCGACGAGTTCGCGGTCGTTCTGCACGGCCCGGAACTGCTCGGGGTGGGTGAGCAGCAGGTAGATCAGATTGCCCGAGGACCGGTAGGTGGTCTCCAGCCCGGCCGGCAGCAGCAGCCGCAGGAAGGAGTAGATCGCCTCGTCGGTGAGCTTCTCGCCGTCGATCTCGGCGGCCACCAGGTCGCCGATGATGTCCTCGGTGGGCTTCGACCGGCGCAGCTCGATCTGTTGTAGGAAGTACTCTTTCAGCGCCGCCGACGCCTCGAACGCCCGCTGGTAGCGGATGTGGTAGCTGATCAACTCGATCGCGCGCTGGCGGAACCACGGCAGGTCCTCCTCGGGCAGGCCGAGCAGCTTGGTGATCACCCGGGTGGGGAACTCGAAGGTGAACTGTTTGACCAGATCCGCCCTGCCGTCGTCGATGAACTCGTCGATCAGCGCATCGACCACCGGGCGCACGATCGTCGGCTCCCAGCGCTGCAACGATCTCGACTTGAACGCCGCGGAAACCAGATTGCGATGTTGCCAATGCCGTTTGCCCTCCATCGCCAGCATGGTCGGGCCGATGAACAGGCCGATGGTGGCGTCGTAGATTCCCGAATTGAACGCCTGGCCGTCCCGGAACACCCGGTTGACGGCGTCGAACGACACCGCGGCGTACATGTCCTTGGGCCGCATATCGCCCGCCTTGGACCAGTCCATGACCGAGCCCTCGAAGATGCCCGGCGAGTCGCGGCGCCGCGCGGCGAACAGGGGATATGGGTCGCGCAGCAGGTCGAACGACTCGTCGACGGGTGCCTCCGGTGCCGGGTTATCCACGTCAGACCTCCCCGTCGCCATTGCTGCGGTACGTACTGTAAAGATTACAGTACGTGTGCCTGGCCCGGACAGGGCGGCTACCGCCAGGCAGCCAGCAGTTCGTCGGTGGAGGTGAGAGTCGCCAGCAGTGACAGGGTGTTGTCGATGACCGCGTCGGCGTAGTCGGCGGGAATCCCGGCCACCGCGTCGCGCGGCAGGACGACGTGATAGCCGGCGTTGACGGCGTCCATCACAAGGTTGGTGATCGCCACATTCACCGACACCCCGACGGCCACGATCGTGGAAACTCCGAGATTGCGCAGGACGGCGTCGAGATCGGTCCCACCCATCGGACCGATGCCGTGCCAGCGGTGGAGCACCAGATCCGTTGGCTCGGGCCCGAGTTCGGGCAACAGTTCGGCGCCCGGACTGCCCGGCGCGATCGCCACGTCGCCCCCGAGCCGGAAGATCTTCGCGTTGTGGTTCGCCCCCAGTCCGTCCGGGCGTCGCTGCACCAGGCAGTGCACGACCCGGACCCCCGCCGCCCGCGCGGCGGGGAGTAGCCGGGCGATGTTCGGGACGGCGTGCCTGCGGGCCTCGTCGGCGAGCGCTTTGAGCCCGGCGTCCGGTCCGACCACCGCGCCCTGGCATTCCTGGGTGACGACGGCGGTGTGCCCGGGCGCGGCCAATCGGTCCAGGTTCACGCGGTCCCTCCTCATACTAAGGGTATTACGGTATATGTTTCCGGTACGGCGAGAGGAGCGGCACGGTGCCATCGACGGCGGACGAACTCGAGGCCATCCGGCAGCTGAAGGCGCGCTATTGCCGCTACCTCGACACCCGCGACGTCGACGGCTGGCGCGGACTGTTCGCTCCGGACCTCACCGTCCTGCTCGACGGCGCCGTCTCCACCGCCGGCGCCGACCCGCAGACCGGCCCGCCGATCGAGGGCGTGGACAATTTCGTGCCGATGGTGCTCGGCACCCTCGAGGGCGTCGCCACCGTGCACCACTGTCACACCCCGGAGATCACGCTGACGTCGCCGAGCACCGCCACCGGAATCTGGGCGATGGAGGACCTGCTGTTCTTCCCCGACGGCAACCGGCTGCACGGCGCGGGCCACTACCACGAGACCTACGAGAAGCGCGACGGTCGATGGCGGATCAAGACGCTGCATCTCACCCGAACGCTGCTGCGGTTCTCGGGTCCCGCCGAGTGAGCGCGGAACGCTTCGACGCGATCGTCATCGGGGCCGGATTCTCCGGTCTCTACATGCTGCACCGGCTGCGCGAGCTCGGCCTGCACGCCCGAATCCTGGAGAAGGCCGAAAAAGTCGGCGGCACATGGCTGTTCAACCGGTATCCGGGCGCTCGCTGCGATATCGAGAGCATCGAGTACTCCTACAGCTTCTCCGATGAGATTCAGCAGGAGTGGGTGTGGACCGAGACCATGCCGGCCCAGCCGGAGATCGAGGCGTACCTGAACTTCGTGGCCGACAAGCTGGACCTGCGCCGCGACATCGGCTTCGGCGTCAACGTGGTCGCTATGGCGTTCGACGAGATCACCGCCGAGTGGACGGTGGATTCCGAGTCGGGGCAGCGCTACATCGCCCCGTTCGTGGTCGCGGCCGCCGGCATCCTGTCCGCACCGCTAGAGCCGGACATCCCCGGCATGGACAGCTTCACCGGCACGTCGCTGTTCACCAGCCGATGGCCGCACGAGCCGGTCGACCTGTCCGGTAAGCGGGTCGGGGTCATCGGCGCCGGATCCACCGCGGTGCAGCTGATTCCGGAGATCGCACCCGAGGTGGGTCAGCTCGTCGCGTTCCAGCGATCACCCGCCTACACCCTGCCCTGGTCGGTACGCGCCCTGGAGTCGGGTGAACTCGACGACATGAAGGCGCGCTACGGCGAGATCCGGGCCGCCCAGCGTGAGCATCCGGTGGGCGCGGCGCGGCTGTCGGCGTTCTCGGTGCTGATCGAGATGCTGAGCTGCCCGCCGATCACGTCGGCCACCGCCGAAGACCGGCGGCGAGCGGTCGACGAGCACGGCATCGTCGGGGCGCTGAGTTGGGGGGACATCTTCTTCGACATCGAGGCCAACCGGATGGCCACCGCGCTCTACGGCGAGGCGATCGCGCGGATCGTCACCGATCCGGAGACCGCGGCGGCCCTGGTGCCCAGCCATCCGTTCGGCTGCAAGCGCCCGATCATCGACCAGGGCTACTACCAGACGTTCAACCGGGACAACGTCACCCTGGTCGACCTGCGCACGGACCCGATCCGATCGGTGACGCCCACCGGCATCGACACCGAACACGACCACCACGACCTCGACGTGATCATCTACGCCACCGGCTTCGACGCGATGACCGGGGCGCTGACCCGCATCGACATCCGCGGCCGGGCTGGGGTGCTGCTGCGCGACGTCTGGGCCACCGAAGGGCCGGTGGCCTATCTCGGCCTGGCGGTGGCGGGCTTTCCGAACCTGTTCATCATCCAGGCGCCCGGCAGCCCCTCGGCCGCGACGAACTTCATCGCCGCGATGGAGCAGCACGTGGACTGGATCGGTGACTGCATCACCTTTCTGCGTGCGGGCGGCAACCGCACCATCGAGGCCCGGCCCGAGGCGCAGCGAGACTGGATCGAGCACACGACTTCCCTGGTCGCGCCGACCGTCCTGGTTCACCCGACCTGCAACTCCTGGTACAACGGGGCCAACGTGCCCGGCAAGAAGCGGATGTACATGGGCTACACCGCCGGCATCCCGGAATACCGCCGTCGGTGTGACGAGGTGGCGGCCAACGGCTATACCGGGTTCGTGGTGCGGTGACCCGGTGCGACTGACCGCCCACGCCCATCGGCTGACCACCCAACTCGGCGGAGTCCTGCCCCGCTCGCTGGCCGCGCTGCGCGAGTCGGCGGACTGGGACGCCCTGTCGGTCAACGGCATCCGACAAGCCGCCGAGGTCGCCCTGGACGAACTGGTGGTGACCGGTATGACGTTGCTGTCCTCCCCGCCGGAGCTGCACCGGCCGGTGGAAGACTATGCGCCGGCGGCCGCTGAACTGGCCGCCCTCGGCGTGCGCGGCGCCCATCGGGATCCGGAACCGCTGCAGATCAAGCGGATTCGGCCGGTGCGGGCCGGGGTGCTGTCGTATGAGCGGATGAGCTACGAGCACGACCCGCAATTGTCGGCGCCGTTGGCCGCCGAAGGACACGGCGGTCCGGCTCTGGCCGAGGTGGTGCTGTTCCGCCACAACGACGGCCCCCGTCCCTGGCTGGTGTGGGTACACGGAGCGGGCCAGGGCGGGATGTCGGACATCCTGGTGGCCCGGGCCGGCCGCATCCACCGCGAACTCGGCTTCAACGTGGCGATGCCCGTCCAGCCCGGCCACGGCCCGCGCCGCAACCGCTGGCCGGCGTATCCCGGCACCGACCCGATGGCCAACGTCGCCGGCATGATCCGGGCGGTGTCCGAGGTCCGCGCGGTGATCGGCTGGATCGAACCGCAGGCCACCGCCATTGCGCTGGCCGGGCTGTCATTGGGAAGCGCCGTCGCGGCGCTGGCCGCCGGCCTCGACGACCGGATCGACGCCGTCGCCCTCTACACACCGATCCTGGGACTCAACGGGATGATCGCGCGCCACCTGCACCGGTGGGGATCGGCGGCCGATGTGGTGGGGACGGCGATGGCCTCCGACATCGTGACGGACCTGACGTCGGTGATCGATCCGCTGGCCGTCGAGCCGGCGCCGCCGGCGGAGCGGCGGCTCATCGTCGGGGCGTGGCATGACCAGATGGCCTACCGGCAGAGCGCGCTGGCCCTGCACGAGCGTTGGGGCGGACGGCTGCACTGGCACGACGGCGGTCACGTCGGCCACCTGTTGTCCCGGTCGGTTGAAGCGGAAACCGAGCGTTTCCTGCGGGAGTTGTAAGGTGCAGCCCGTGACGTCAGCCGCCGCGTGGGTGCCGTCCGGTATCGACGCGGTCGATCCGGGGTGGCTCACCGATGCGCTGGGTGCCACGGTCACCGACGTGGCGGCCGAACGCATCGCCGAGGACAGCGGCTTCTCGGCACTGCTGTACCGGCTGCACCTGACCGGCGACGGCGTGCCCCCGACCATGATCGCCAAGCTGGCGGCGCAGTCCGAGGCCCGCGGTGCGATGGAACTGCTCGGTGGCTACCGGCGCGAGCTGTCGTTCTACGCCGAGGTCGCCGGTCGCGCCCCGATGGCGACGCCACGCGTCTATGCCGCGCGGATGGCCGAGAATTCCGTCGACTTCGTGCTGCTGCTCGAGGATCTCGGCGACTGGGACAACGCCGACCACCTGGCCGGGCTGTCCATGGAGCGGGCGCAGCTGGCGATCACCGCACTCGCAGGTCTGCACCGATGGTCGGTGGAGCCGTCGAATGCCCCTGTGCTGCAGCGCTTCCCCAGGCTGGACATGCCGGCCGTCCGGGAGCTGCTGGTGCCGGCCTTTGCGCCCGGCTGGGAGGTCTACCGCCGGCACACGAGCATGCCCGTACCCCCCGCCGTCGCCCGGTTCGCCGAGCGGTTCGCCGACCACGCCCCGACGGCCCTGAACGCCCTGACCGAGAGGTCGATGCTGCTGCACGGTGACATCCGGGCCGACAACATGTTCTTCGCCGGCGACCGACTCAAGGTGGTGGACTTCCAGTTCGCCTGTGTGGGGGCCGGCGCGAGCGATATCGCCTACCTGGTCAGCCAGGGAATTCCCGTCGATGCCCGCCGCGGCCATGACGAATGGCTGCTCCGTTCCTACCTGGAAGACCTGGCGGCAGAGGACTATTCGTTCGACGAGGCCTGGCGGCACTACCGGCTGGCGGTCGCCTACCTGATGGTGCTGCCGGTGATCACCCTGATCGGATGGGACGGCCTACCGGAGCGGTCACGGGAGTTGTGTCTGGCCCTCACCGACCGGGCGGTGACCGCCGTCGACGACATCGATGCATTGGAGGAGTTCGCATGAGCAGAACCGCGCGTGAGGTCGTGGAGCTGTACAACCTGGAGGTCTGGAACCGGCGGAATTTCGCACTGGCCGATGAGCTGATGGGCGAGACGGTGATTCGGCACGAGGTGGGGGAGGCGCACGTGCTCTCCCATGACCAGGCCGTGCGACGGGTGATCGACCACTGGGGGATGTTCGAGGACATCCGTTTCGATCTGAACCTGGTGGTCGCCGGTGACGACGGCGAGCACGTCGCGATCGTCTACCAGACGCCGATGACACTCAAGGACGGCACCGAGATGACCGTGGGCAGCATGGAGATCTTCCGGGTGGTCGACGGCCGGATCACCGAGGTCTGGAACTGTGCCTACAAGAAGGGTGTCTGGCAGTGAGCGGCCGGCGTGGGCGAAGCGAGACGGGAACGAGTCCCGTGCTCGATGGACTCGGCTACTACCTGCTGGCGGGCGCCGGCGGTGAGGGCCCCGCGACCCTGATGGACGAGGCACGCCGCGGCGAGGAACTCGGCTTCGGCACCGCCTTCATCTCCGAACGCTGGAACGTCAAGGAAGCCTCCTCACTGGTCGGCGCCGCATGCGCGGTCACCAACCGGATGCAGATCGCCACGGCGGCAACCAATCACAACACCCGCCACCCACTGATCACCGGATCGTGGGCCACCACCATGCACCGGCTCTCCGGCGGGCGCTTCACCCTGGGCATCGGGCGCGGGATCGGCGCCATCTACTCGGCCTTCGGCATCCCGGCGGTGACCACCGCGCAGATGGAGGATTTCGCCCACGTCATGCGGCGGCTCTGGCAGGGCGAGATCATCTTCAACCACGACGGCCCGATCGGGAAGTACCAGATCCTCTTCCTCGACCCGGACTTCCGCGAGGACATCAGGCTGGCCCTGGTGGCGTTCGGACCCAATACGCTCAAGCTCGGCGGCCGCGCGTTCGATGATGTCATCCTGCACACCTACTTCACGCCGGAGACGCTGCAGCGCTGTGTGAAGACCGTCAAGGACGCCGCCGAACAGGCCGGCCGCGACCCGGCCGACGTGCGGGTGTGGTCATGCTTCGCCACCG
This sequence comes from uncultured Mycobacterium sp., assembly GCA_964535335.1. GTDB lineage: Bacteria > Actinomycetota > Actinomycetes > Mycobacteriales > Mycobacteriaceae > Mycobacterium. Next base: position 22,172 of record CAZHUU010000017.1, on the reverse strand, counting down.
TGGGCGATCACCTGCCCGAGGAGTTACGGCTGAAGAAGACCGTCGCCCGGCTGGCGACCTACCTGCAGGGCTACGGCGACCTGCTGGTGAAGACCAACGACTGGGATCCCGCTGTGCTGGAACGGTTCCGGGCCGACTCGGTCGTGCAGTCCATCGGCGGCGGCATCGACCACAAGGGGACCGCCGAACAGATCGAGCACATCGCGACGCTGATCCCCGATGACTGGCTGGAGCCCTCCGCCACCGGTTCGGCGCAGCAGTGCGTCGACCGGATCCGCAAGGAGTTCGACTACGGCGCCGACGCGCTGATCATGCACGGCGCCACCCCGGACGAGCTCGAGCCGGTCGTGGCGGCCTACCGCGAGCAGACGTAGCGGCCCCGCAATTGCGGCGTGTCGCGGGACCTCAGTGTCTGCTCGCGGAGGGGACTACGGCGTGATCACCGTTCGCGCCACCGGTTGTGCCGCCTCCTGCCGGGCGTACACACCGCGCTGAAGCGCGAGCAGCAGCGCGTTGCGGGTCTCCTCCGGTGCGATGAGTTCGTCGAAGCCGAGGTTGCCCGCCGAGCGGAAGGACGCGTCGAGCTCCATCTGCTTGAGCAGCTCGGTGACGTCCTCGTCGGCGTTCGCGGCCTTGCTCAGCGCGGCCGCGCTCATCGCGCCCATGGTGGCGCCCGGGTAGGCGAACGTCGCCACCTGGCTGTCGAAACCCAACAGCGACATCACCATCGAGCCGAATCCGAACGCCTTGCGCAGCGTCAGATGCAGCTTGAGTGTCGTCGCCGCCGTCTGCGCCGCGAACATCCGGGCCCCGCTGCGCAGCACACCCGAGCGCTCCGACCGGCTGCCGGGCAGCATGCCGGGGTTGTCGGCGAGGAAGACGAGCGGCAGGTGGAACGAGTCGGCGACCATGATGAAGTGCGCGGCCTTGTCCGCGGCATCGGCATCGATGGAGCCGGCCAGCCTGGTGGGCTGGTTGGCCACCACCGCCACCGGATGGCCGCCGAGATGGGCCAGGGCGCAGATGATCGCGGGACCGAACCTCGGCTGGACCTCCAGCCAGTCGGCCTCGTCGAACACCACGTCGAGGACGGCTCGCATGTCGTAGCTGCGCCGGTTGTCCCGCGAGACGATGTCGAGCAACTCCGGTGTCGGCCGCAGTTCCGCGGCGTCGTCATAAAGCCGCGTCGGCGGATACGACCAGGCGCTGGAGGGGAAATAGGACAGGTAGCGGCGGATCTCGTCGAGCACGGCCTCGTCGGTCTCGGCGAAGTTGTGGATCACCCCGCTACGCAGCGCGACGTCCGGGCCGCCCAGGTCCTCCTTCGAAATGTCCTCGCCGGTCGACTCTTTCACCACCGGCGGCCCCGCGGTGAAGATCGCACCGCGGCTGCTCATGATGGTGAAGTCGCACACCGGCGCCACCAGCGCGCCGTGGCCCGCCGACGGGCCCAGCACGGCGGACACGGTGGGGACCTTGCCGGAACACTGCGCCTGCGCGATCAGGTCGGTGGGGCTGCGTCCGTAGTGCTCGCCGCGCGGCCGGAAGCCTGCCCCCTCGAGCAGCATGATCAACGGAATCTTCTGCCGCAGGGCGAGTTCCGCCAGCCGGTAGCGCTTGGCGTTGCCGCCTGGGCCGATGGAACCGGCCAGCGTGGTGAAGTCCTCGGCGCCCACCATCACCGGCGCCCCGTCGATGCGTCCCGCGCCGGTGACGATCCCGTCGGCGGCGATCTCACCACCGACCAGGGTGCCGAATTCGGTGAAGGTACCGGGATCGAGCAGGCGGGCGATGCGAGCGCGGGCGTCGAGTTCACCCTTGCCGTGATGCTTGGCCAGCCGCTCCGCACCGCCCATCTCATGTGCCTGCTGGCGCCTGCGGCTCAGGTCGTGCAGTGTCTCCTGCCAGTCCTGCGCGTTGCTCATCGAGGCGTCCTCACGGCGTTGACCCTACTGAATTGCTTACTGTAGCGTCTGCCGACATGGGCGCGGGCGGCGGTCTCAAGGTCGACCGCGGGATCATCACACGGCTGGCCGAGGTGCCCGATGCGGCGGCCGAGGTCGAGCGCCTCGGCTACGACGGCTGCTGGACCGCCGAAATCAGCCACGACCCGTTTCTGCCGCTCACCCTGGCCGCCGAGCACACCTCGACGGTCGAACTGGGCACCAGCATCGCGGTGGCCTTCGCCCGCAATCCGATGACGGTGGCCAACGTCGGCTGGGACCTGCAGGAGTTCTCCCGCGGCCGGCTGCTGCTTGGGCTGGGCACCCAGATCAAACCGCACATCGAAAAGCGGTTCAGCATGCCCTGGAGTCAACCGGTCAAGCGGATGCGTGAGTTCGTCCTTGCGCTGCACGCGATCTGGGACTGCTGGCACAACGGAACCAGGCTCAGCTTCGAGGGTGACTTCTACACCCACCGGCTCATGACACCGATGTTCGTGCCGGAACCGCAGCCATACGGCACGCCGAAGATCTTGGTCGCCGCGGTCGGCGAACTGATGACCGAGATGTGCGGTGAGGTCACCGACGGGGTGATCGCCCATGCCTTCACCACCAAGCGCTACTTCGACGAGGTGACGATCCCGGCGCTGCACCGCGGCCTGGCCACGTCGGGCCGCAACCGCAGCGATGTCCAGGTGTTCTGTCCGGTGTTCGTCGTCACCGGGATCGACGATGCGGAGATGGCCGCGGCCGCCGCCGGGACCCGCAAGCAGATCGCGTTCTACGCCTCCACGCCCGCCTATCGCAAGGTGCTCGAACTGCACGGCTGGGGTGATCTGCAGACCGAGCTGCACCGGCTGTCCCTGGACGGCCAGTGGGACGCCATGGCCGGGCTGATCGACGACGAGATCCTGGAGACCTTCGCCGTCGTCGCTCCCGTCGACGCATTGGCCGCCGCGCTGGCCCGGCGCTGCGACGGCATCATCGACCGCGTGATGGTGGGGCTGCCCGCCGGGACGCCGGAGGCCACCGTCCGCGCACTTCTCGACCAGGTGCGCAGCGGGGCCTGACGGCGGCCGTCACACCCGGGCGGCGCCGAACCACCTGGGCAGGGTCGCCGCGAGGCCGACCTGCTCGTCGCCGATCCACGCGATGTGACCGTCCGGGCGCAACAGCATTGCCGCAAAAGGGAGTTCGTCACCGACATCGACGACGTGGTCGACCCGATCCGCCCAGCCCGCCACCGAGAGCCGGCCGGTCTGATCGATCAGCAGCCCGCGGCCGTCGCGCATCAACTCGTAGAGCCGACCGCCCCTCAGCCGCACGTCGCGCTGCCTGCGCCCGAGTAACTCGTGCCCGGGCCCGAAGTCGTAGCGGATCCCGATCGCGGTGATCTTTTCGATCAGGTGCCGGTGCACCTCGTCGAAGTCCATCAGTTCCGACATCAGCCGGCGCATCGCCGCCGCACCCGGTTCGGCGGAGAGCATCGCCATCTGCGCGCGGGTGTTGTCGAGTACCGCGGCGGCCACCGGGTGCCGCTCGATGTGGTAGCTGTCCAGCAGCCCGTCGGGTCCCCAGCCGTCGAGCGCCGCCGCCAGTTTCCAGCCCAGGTTGACCGCATCCTGGATGCCGAGGTTGAGGCCCTGCCCGCCAGCCGGCGGGTGGACGTGCGCGGCGTCCCCGGCCAACAGCACCCGGCCCACGCGGTAGCGCTCGACCAGCCGGGTGGCGTCGCCGAACCGGGAGAGCCAGCGCGGCGCGTGCGCCCCGAAATCGGTGCCCGCGACCGCCCGCAACTGCTGCCGGAACTCGTCGAGCGTGGGTGGAACCGCGCGGTCCCCGCGCACCTCGGCGCCCGGCACCACGACGCGGGACAGCCCGCTATCGAGTGGCATGACGCCGAAGCGCAGTTGCGTCTTGCGGATCTCGGCGACGGCGCCGGCGATCTCGGCCGGGTCCTCGGTCAGCTCCAGTTCCCCCACCAGGGTCTCGACCGTGGCCGGCTCCCCGGGAAAGCCGACGCCGAGCAGCTTGCGCACCGTGCTGCGGCCACCGTCGCACCCGGCGAGATAGCGCGCCGACAGTCGGCTACCGTCGGCCAACTCGATGGTCACCGCGTGGTCGTCCTGAGTCAGGCCGACCACCGCGGCGCCCCGCCTGATCTCGGCGCCGAGTTCGATGGCGCGCTCGGCCAGCAGGGCCTCGGTGACGGTCTGCGGGATGCCGAGGATGTAGGCGTGGGCGGTGTCCAGGCACCGTGGCGGCGGCTTGTCGATGCCGGCGAAGCCCCGGACCGGGTACTGCCTGCCGTGCGCCAGGAACCGCTCCAGCAGTCCGCGCTGGTCCATCAGCTCGATGCTGCGCACATGCAGACCGAGCGCACGGACCTGCCCGGGCGGCTCCGCGTCGCGCTCCAGCACCAGTACGCGCGCGCCGTGCAGCCGCAACTCGGCGGCCAACATCAGGCCGGTCGGCCCGGCGCCGGCGATGATGACGTCGAACATTGAACCCCCTGCTCCTCGTCTCGCCGTCGCGGCGATCAACGAGAGTCCTTGATTACCAGCACTTCTCGCATCAACCGCGTCATTGTGTGCCATGACCCGGGTCTTGCGGCAAGCCCCCCGGTGCGCTATACATTGAGAGTGGGAAGGAGCTGGGAAACCCTCCTTCCCGCTTCATGGCACGAACACCCGACGCCGCCCCGGGAATGAAACGACGGGCCGGTGCGCTGGTGACTGGCATGACCTTCGCCCTCACCGATGACTCGGCCATGCTGACCCCGATCCCGCTGGGTGCCGGCACCGCGGCCAACCGGATCTTCATGGCCCCGTTGACCCGGTGCCGCGCCGGCGCCGACGGCACGCCGAGCGACCTGCAGGCGGAGTACTACGCGCAGCGGGCCTCGGCCGGGTTGATCATCACCGAGGCCACCGCGGTGTCGAGGGCCGGCAACGGCGCCTACGCCAACACGCCGGGCATCTACACCGACGCCCACCAGCAGAAGTGGGCCGCGGTTGCCGATGCCGTCCACGCCCGCGACGGGCTGATCTTCCTGCAGATCTGGCACGTCGGCCGGATGGCACACCCGGAGATCAGCGGAGCCGAACCGGTGGGTGCCTCACCGGTGGCCGCCCGCATGTCGGTGCATACGCCGTCGGGCAAGAAGCCACTGGGCGTCCCGCGGCCACTCGAGACGGCCGAAATCCCGGACGTCATCGCGCAGTTCCGCGCCGCGGCGCGCCGCGCCGTCGACGCCGGTCTCGACGGTGTGGAGATCCACTCGGCCAACGGTTACCTGCTGCACCAGTTCCTGTCCGACTCCACGAACTTCCGCACCGATCGCTACGGCGGATCCGCGGAGAATCGCGCCCGCCTGGCGGCCGAGGTGATCGAGGCGGTGGCCGACGAGATCGGCCCGGACCGGGTCGGGGTGCGCATCTCACCCGGCAATCAGGCCGGCGACATGCACGAGGTCGACACCGTCTCGGCGTACGAGGCTCTGCTGCAACGCATCTGCGGCCTCGGATTGGCCTACCTGCACGCCCTGATCAACCCGGACGCCCCGGAATTCGGGACGGTTCGCGCGCTGTGGCCCGGTACGTTCGTGCTCAACACCGGCCGCGAGGTCGAGACCAGCTTCTGCCAGCTGGAGAACCTCGTCGACTGGGGTGTCATCAGCGCGGCCGCGGTGGGCCGGGCGTTCCTGGCCAATCCCGACCTGATCGACCGGCTGCGTGCGGGCGCCGAGCTGACCGAACCGGACGTCGCGACCTTCTACTCACCCGGTCCGGAGGGCTACACCGACTATCCGACGCTGGTGCCGGTGGGCTAGGCGGGCACGGCCTGACGCGACTTCTCGTGCAGCCGTTGGCGTTCGACGGTGGCCAGATAGAACGCCCAGGCGAACGCGAAACTGGTGAACAGGCTCGACACGAAGTACAGCCAGGGCCGGCGCACCCCCCGGCGGTAGCCGTCGACGATGGTGAACAACGGCAGCAGGATCACGTTGCCGATGGTGTAGTCCTGGCTGGCCGAGGCCGCCGCCGGGTTGGCATAGCCGAGACTGATGAACTCCCACCAGCTGCCGTGACCGGTGAAGACGTTGCCCGTTCCGTCGGCGTACTGCTGGACGTACTTGATGTTGAAGTACCAGCCCAGCACCACCGAGGCGATGCCGACGAGGTAGTAGATCACCTCGAGCGCGCTGAACGCGGGCCCGCTGGCCGGGCGGCGGAAGATCGCCGGGTTGGACCACATGATCAGACCGATGACGATGACTGCCAGCACTGCGTGAACGATGAGCGTCATGGTCGGGAAGTCTAGAGAGATCGCCCCATCGTTTTGTCAATTTTGACAAAAGTTGTGCGGTAGGTTCTCCGGCATGGTTCGGCCGGCCCAGACCGCACGCAGCGGGCGCACCCGCGACGCACTGCGCCGCGCCGCGCTGGTGCGCTTCTTGGCCCAGGGCGTCGAGGACACCTCCGCCGAGCAGATCGCCGCCGATGCCGGGGTGTCGCTGCGCACCTTCTACCGGCATTTCAACTCAAAACACGACCTGCTGTTCGCCGACTACGACGCCGGCCTGATGTGGTTTCGCACGGCGTTGCAGGAGCGCTCACCGCAGGAGTCGATCATCGAGTCGGTGCAGTCGGCGATATTCGCGTTCCCCTACGACGTCGAGGCGGTCACCCAGATCGCCGCACTGCGCGCCCGGGAACTCGACCCCGGCCGCATCGTCCGGCACACCCGCCAGGTCGAGGCCGACTTCGCCGATGCCATCGCCGACCAACTCGAGCGCGGCACCGACGCCGCCACGCCCGACGAACGGCTGCATACCATCGTCACCGCACGCTGCATCGCCGCCGCCGTCTTCGGGGCGATGGAGATGTGGATGGCCGGCACGGACCGATCGCTCGACGAGTTGGCCCGGCTGTGCAGCGCCGCGCTGCAATCCGTGCGCGAGGGGATCGCCACCGATTAGCCGGCGCTGCCGCCATCTGTCCCGCTAGCTGTGCTCTGCACCCGTGGCATGCTGGCCACATGCATGCCTTCCGCGCCGCCGTCGAGGCCGGCGACTTCGACGCCCTGCCCGCGCTGTTCGCCGAGGACGTGGTGTTCCGTAGCCCCATCGCCCATACGCCCTACCGCGGCCGGGACACCCTGGGGGTGATCCTGCGGGCCGTCTCGCGGGTCTTCGCCGACCTGACCTATGTGCGGGAGATCGGCGGCCCGGAATCGTCCGACCATGCGCTGGTGTTCACCGCCAAGGTCGGCGACCTCGACATCAACGGCTGCGACTTCCTGCATGTCGGCGAGGACGGCTTGATCGACGAGTTCACGGTCATGCTGCGGCCACTGCGTGCGGTCACCGCCTTCGCCGAGAAGATGGCCGTGGAATTCGGCAACGAGATGCAGCGGGCCGGACTTTCGAGCTGACGTCGGCGTGTGCTCCCACGCATCGCCGGTCGGTCGGCGCACCATCGATGGATGGCCCGGATCGCCGACGACACGTTGATCGTCCGCGGCGAGCAGCGATCGGATGCCAGTTGGCTGTTCACCATTCGCTACCTCGTGCTCTTCGAGCTGGGCGAGATCGGACTGCACTTCGCCGATTCGGTGCGGGTTTCGCAGCAGCACGTGGGCGCGCCGGTGCCCTTCGTCGCGTGCGGATCCTCGGTGCTGCGTAAGAAGCGGGTGGTGATCGACGACGAGGTGTTCGGCGAACCGGGCACCCGCGACGGCGTCGACGCCGTGGTGTGCCTGCGCCGTCAGGGCGGCGACGAGGAACAGGTTCAGTCCGCGCGGTTGCGCAGGATCTCCGCCCAGTCATCGGGCACCCGGCCGCGCGGGCCGGGAACGGTTTCGTCCAATGGCCGGCTCGCGGGCGGTGTGAGTTCCGGGCCTTTGTAATAGCGGTTGTTCCGGTAGTCCCAGAACCAGTCCTCGCCCGGCTCGAACGAGCGGATGACCGGATGCCCGCTGCCGCGCCAGTGCGCGGCGGCATGGCGCATGGGGGAGTCGTCGCAGCAACCGATGTGACCGCACGCCGCGCAGCGCCGGAGGTGCACCCACCACCCGCCGGCGGCGTCGCATTCGACGCATCCGGTGCCGCTCGGCGGTACGGCGGGATCGACCGGTTCGGTCATGTCGCCAGCCTAGCGACTCTGGGATCGGGCCTGATCAAGACTTTAACTCGCCCCGATTGAATCAATTTGAGTGAAACCAAAAGCGTTGGCGCAACCAGCCGATACCTGCTATTGACGACGCCGTTCGTCCCACCGCTCGCGTTGACAGCCAACCAGCACTCTCTTAACGTCCGGCCCAAGCGTGACGACGAGAGGACTGCATGTGGGTATCGCGGCGAGATGCTCGCGCGTGCACGGCTCTCGGCGAGCGGGGTAGGCCGGTGCCGCAACCACTCGACGGTCGACCGTGACGGCGACCGCCTGGTCGAAACCCGTGCTGGCGGTCGGCGATTTCATCGTGCTCGTCGGTGAGACCTTCGCCGCGATGTTCCGCCGCCCGTTCGCCTGGCGGGAGCTGCTGGACCAGATCTGGTTCGTGGCCCGGGTTTCGATCGTGCCGACCCTGGTGCTCTCGATTCCCTACACCGTCCTCATCGTGTTCACCCTCAACATCGTGCTGCTCGAGGTCGGCGCCGGGGACCTGTCCGGGGCCGGTGCGGCGCTGGCCTCGGTCACCCAGGTCGGCCCGGTGGTGACCGCGATCGTGGTCTCCGGCGCGGGTTCCACGGCGATGTGCGCCGATCTCGGCGCCCGCACGATCCGTGAGGAGATCGACGCGATGAAGGTCATCGGCGTCAACCCGATCCAGGCGCTGGTGGTGCCCCGGGTGCTCGCCGCGACCTGATGCTGTACTCGGTGGTCGCCGTCGTCGGGCTCGCCGGAAGCTACTTCTTCGTGGTGTTCGTCCAGCACGTGACCCCGGGCGCATTCGTTGCCGGAATGACCCTGCTGACCGGGTTGCCACAAGTCATCGTGTCGTTGGTCAAGGCCCTGCTGTTCGGTCTCTCGGCCGGCCTGATCGCCTGCTACAAGGGCCTTTCCGTCGGGGGCGGTCCGACGGCGGTGGGCAACGCCGTCAACGAGACCGTGGTGTTCGCGTTCATGGCGCTGTTTCTGATCAACATCCTGGCCACCGCATTCGGCGTCAAGGTGGCGCCGTGAGCGAGAAGCGAAGCGGGATCGCGTCATGAGTCAGCGCGAGAAGCGAAGCGGGATCGCGCTCGACCGGAGCGAGACGAAAATCGAAACGGCAGATCAGCGTTCCCCCGCGGAGAGAGTAATCGACTCGACCCGGCGGCTCGGCGACCAGACCGCCTTCTACGGCAACGCGCTGGCCGCCACCGCCGACGCCGTGCGCCGTTATCCCACCGAGGTGCTTCGGCTGATCGCCGTGATGGGTATGGGCACCGGTGCGCTGGCCGTCATCGGCGGCACCGTCGTGATCGTCGGTTTCCTCACGCTGTCCACCGGCGCGCTGATCGCCGTGCAGGGCTACAACACCCTGTCCAACGTCGGTATCGAGGCGCTCACCGGGTTTCTCGGCGCATTTCTCAACGTCCGGTTCATTGCGCCGGCAACCGCGGGGGTGGCCCTGGCCGCGACCATCGGGGCCGGCGCGACCGCGCAACTCGGCGCCATGCGGATCAACGAGGAGATCGACGCCCTAGAGGTGATGGGCATCCGCGCCGTCACCTACCTGGCCTCGACCCGGATCGTGGCCGGCGTCCTGGCGGTCATCCCGATCTACACCGTGGCCGTGCTGATGTCGTTCCTGGCCACCCGGTTCGGCACCACGATCATCTACGGGCAGTCCCGTGGCGTCTACGACCACTACTTCACCACCTTCCTGCACCCCAGCGACCTGATGTGGTCGTTCATCGAGGCGCTCGCGATGGCCGCGGTCGTGATGGCGATCCACACCTATTACGGCTACACCGCCACCGGCGGACCGGCCGGCGTCGGCGAGGCCGTCGGTCGCGCGGTGCGCACCTCGATCACGGCGGGTGTCTTCATCCTGCTGACCATCACGCTGTCCGTGTACGGACAGTCCGGCAATTTCCACCTCTCGGGGTGAGGCGTGACCAACTCATCCCGGCGCGAGAAGATCGACCCGATCTGGTGGGCGCCCGTGCTGTTCCTCGTGATCGCGGCGATCACCACGCTGACCGCGCTGTTGTTCTCCGGTTCGCTGCGCAAAACCGTTCCGCTGACAGTGGTTTCGGACCGGGCCGGCCTGGTGATGGAGAACGGTGCCAAGGTCAAACTGCGCGGTGTACAGATCGGTGAGGTCACCTCGATCGGGGCCGACCACGCCGGCGGCACCAACCTGTCCGCCCTGAAACTCAAGATCGACCCGGGGCCGTTCGCATACCTGCCGAGCAACGTCGAGGCCGAGATCAGATCCAGCACCGCATTCGGTGCCAAGTACGTCGACCTGGTGGTGCCCTCGGGGGAATCCGGCGGCCCGGTCGGACACCTGGCGCCCGGTGCGGTGCTGCGCTCGCGCAACGTCACCGTCGAGGTCAACACCGTCTTCGAGAACCTGCAGTCGCTGGTGCGCTCGGTCGACCCGGCGAAGCTCAACGCGGTGTTCACCGCACTGGCCGATGCGGTCCGCGGCAAGGGCGAGCAGATGGGACAGGCGATCACCGCGGCCAACGACGTTCTGCTGGCGGTGAACCCGCGGATGCCCACCACCCATCGGGACTGGCAGCTGTTCGGGCAGACCGCCCAGGCCTATTCCGATGCGGCACAGGACATCCTGTCGATCCTGGGCTCGTTCACCACCACCAGCACGACTATCACCGCCAACGCCGGGGCGCTGGACGGTCTGCTGCTGTCCGCGGTTGGGTTCGCCCAGTCCGGCATCAACACCATCGGCACCAACCAGCCCGCCCTGGTCCGGGCGATGAACATCCTCGACCCGACCACCGCCCTGTTCCTCAAGTACTCGCCGACCTACACCTGCCTGTTCCAGGGTGCCCAGTGGTTCCTCGAACACGGCGGCCGGGATGCCCTGGGCGGCAACGGCAAATCGGTCATCATGGATGCGGCGCTGCTGGCGGGCGATGACCCATACCGCTATCCCGACAACCTGCCGATCACCAACGCCACCGGCGGACCCGGCGGCAAGCCCAGCTGCGGCTCGCTGCCGGACGCCAGCAAGAACTTCCCGGTGAAATACCTCGTCACCGACACCGGCTTCGGCACCGGCCTCGACGTCCGGCCCAACCCCGGCATCGGGTTCCCCGGCTTCGCCAACTACTTCCCGGCCACCAAGGGGGTGCCGGAGGAGCCGCGGATCCGCTACCCGGGCGGCCCAGCGCCGGGCCCGCCGCCGCCATACCCCGGCGGACCGGCCTACGGCGCACCGGAATACGCACCGGACGGCACACCGCTGTACCCGCCCCCGCCGGGAGGGCAGCCGTGAGATCGAGGACCATTCGCGCAGCCACCCGGGTGGCGCTGTTCACCGTGATGTGCCTGATCTTCATGTTCATCCTCATCACGGTGTTCGGGCAGTTCCGATTCGACTCGCGCGCCTCGTACAGCGCGGTCTTCTCCAACGTCTCGGGGCTCAAGGGCGGCAACTTCGTGCGCATCGCCGGTGTGGAGGTCGGCAAGGTCAATGACATGAAGCTGCACAAGGACGGCACCGTCACCGTCGACTTCGCGATCGACAAGGGCCTGCAGCTCACCCAGGGCACCAGGGCGGTGGTGCGCTACGAGAACCTCATCGGTGACCGCTACCTGTCACTCGAGCAGGGTGCCGGATCGGTGCGCAGACTGCTTCCGGGCCAGACCATTCCGCTGGATCACACCGCGCCCGCCCTCGACGTCGACGCCCTGATCGGCGGCTTCCGGCCGCTCTTCCGGGCACTGGACCCCGATCAGGTCAACGCCCTGTCGGGTCAGCTGCTGCGGGTGTTCCAGGGCCAGGGTGGCACCATCTCCTCGGTGCTGGCGCAGACCTCGGCGTTGACCACGGCGCTGGCCGGCCGCGACCAGTTGATCGGTGAGGTCATCGCCAACCTCAACACCGTGCTCGGCACCTTCGCCGCCCGCGACGACCAGTTCGGTGCGGGCCTGGACAACCTGTCCCAACTCGTGCAGGGCCTGGCCGACCGCCGCAGCGACATCGGCACCGGGCTGGCCTACCTCAACGCCGCCGCCGGATCCGTCGCGGACCTGCTGAGTGCCGCCCGCGAGCCGATCAAGGAGACCGTGACCCAGACCGACCGGTTCGCCGCTCAGGTGATGGCCGACCACGACTACGTCGACGACCTGGTGCGAACCCTGCCGGACGCCTATCAGGTGCTGGCCCGAAACGGCCTGTACGGCGACTACTTCGGCTTCTACCTGTGCGACGCGATCCTGAAGGTCAATGGAAAGGGTGGCCAGCCCGTGTTCGTCAAACTCGCCCAACAAGACACCGGGCGGTGCACACCGAAATGACGCGAATCACTCTCAGGCGACCCCGATTCACGCCGCTGGCCGAGCGCAACAAGCTGACCGTCGGCCTCGTCGGCGTCGCCATCATCGTCGCACTGGTGGTCGCCGTGTTCTCCTACGACAAGATTCCGTTCATCAAGGGGACCTCCGACCACTCCGCGTATTTCGCCGAGGCGGCCGGGATCAAGCCCGGCAGCGACGTGCGGGTGTCCGGACTGGGCGTGGGGCGGATCTCGAACATCAGCCTCGAGGGCACCAAGGTGCTCGTCGACTTCACGGTGCGTGACGGCGTCGAGCTCGGCGACCGCACCGAGGCGGCCATCAAAACCGAAACCGTTCTCGGCACAAAGTATCTGGAACTGACTCCACGCGGGGACGGCACGCTGAACGGCCCCATCCCGTTGGAACGCACCCGCTCGCCCTACGACCTGACCGATGCGCTCGGTGACCTGACGACGACGATCAGCGGTCTCGACACCGCGCAGCTGTCGTCGGCACTGACCACGCTGGCCGACACCTTCTCCGAAACGCCGCCCCAACTGAAGCTCGCCCTGCAGGGGGTGGCCCGGTTCTCCGACACCCTCAACGCAAGGGACGCGAAGCTGCGGGATCTGCTGGCCGACGCCAACAAGGTGACCGGAGTGCTGGCCAAGCGCAGCGACCAGATCGCCCAGCTGGTCGCCAACGCGAACGCGCTGCTGGCCGAGCTTGTCGCGCAGCGTAACTCGGTGGACGCGCTGATGGGCAACCTGAGCGCGGTCTCGCAGCAGATCACCGGCCTGGTTGTCGAGAACCGCACTCAACTCAAGCCCGCCGTCGACAAGCTCAACGGGGTGCTGGCCATCCTGGACAACCGCAAGAAGGAGTTGCAGCGCACCCTGTACCTGCTGCGGCGCTACGCGATGTCGTTCGGCGAGGTGCTCGGCTCGGGACCGTTCTTCAAGGCCTCGGTGGTCAACCTCGCTCCCGGCCAGTTCTCCCAGCCGTTCATCGACGCCGCGTTCTCCGATCTCGGCCTGGACCCCAACGTGAAGGTGCCCGCCGAACTCGTCGACCCCGGTGTCGGCCAGCCCGCAACCCCGCCGCTGCCGGTGCCCTACCCGCGCACCGGGCAGGGTGGCGAGCCGAATCTGACGCTGCCCGATGCCATCACCGGCAATCCCGGCGATCCGCGTTACCCCTACCGGGAGCCGCTGCCCGCACCGCCGCCCGGTGGTCCGCCGCCGGGGCCGCCGGCGCCGGGGCCCGCACCGGGTGAATTGCCGCCGCCGTCCATCCCGCCGGTGGCACCGGTGCCGTCGGCCGGGGGGAGCTGACGATGGTGACCAGACACCGCCGGGCAACGCGGATCGCCACCGCGATCAGCCTGCTGAGCATCCTCGCCGTGGCTATCAGCGTGGTGGCCACCCCATGGTGGCATCGCGCCGCGCGCAACACCTTCGTCGCCTACTTCGCCAACACCAATGGCCTCTACACCGGTGACGAGGTGCGCATCCTCGGTGTCTCCGTCGGCACGATCGAGAAGATCGAACCGCAGCCCAACGCGGCGCGCGTCACCTTCACCGTCGACCGCAAGTACCCGGTGCCCGCCGATGTGAAGGCGGCGATCCTGTCGCCGTCCCTGGTCACCGCGCGGGCTGTGCAGTTGATACCGGCGTACTCCGGCGGTGCGAAACTGGCTGACGGAGCGACCATTCCGATCGAACGCACGGCGGTGCCCGTCGAGTGGGACGACCTGCGCCGCCAGCTGGAGAAGCTCACCGGTTCGCTGCAGCCCAGCCAACCGGGCGGCCCGAGCGCTCTCGGCGAGTTCATCAACACCGCCGCGGCCAACCTGCGCGGCCAGGGCGACACCGCGCGCGAAACCGTCATCAAACTCTCCCAGGCCAGCTCCGCGCTGGGCGACCACGCAGGAGACATCTTCGACACCGTGCGCAACCTGCAACTGCTGGTGTCGGCGCTGTCGTCGAGCAGCGACCTGCTGGCCTCGTTCAACACCAACCTGGCCGATATCAGCGGTGTGCTGTCCAACACGCCCAACGAGGTCGCCGACGCCACCCGCGGCCTCGACGGGGCGGTGGGCGACCTGCGGACCTTCCTCGCCGAGAACCGGGAAGGACTGGGAACGACCTTCGACCACCTCAACGCGATCACCACCGCCCTGAACGACAGCCGCGGCGACGTCAAGCAGTCCCTGCACATCGCGCCGTCGGTGTTCTCCAACTTCACCAACATCTACCAACCCGCGCAGAGCGCCATCACCGGCATCCTCGCCCCGGTCAACTTCGCCGACACGGTCCAATTCCTCTGCAGCTCAATCCAGGCCGCCTCCCGGGAGGGGTGGGAGCAGTCCTCGAAGCTGTGCACGCAGTACCTGGCGCCGATCATCAAGAACCGTCAGTACAACTACCCGCCCCTGGGGGGCAACCCGTTCGTCGGAACGGTGGCGCGCCCCAACGAGATCACCTACAGCGAGGACCGGCTCAACCCGCACCTGCCACCTGCCGTCGCGGCACCGGCCGCCGGAACCGCGTCCGCACTGCCCGCCGAGGCGCCGCCGGCCACGCCCACCGATCCCAATGCGGGGCTGGAAGGCATGATGATCCCGGCGAGTTCACCGTGAAGCGACTGACGGCGGGCGTGCTCGCCCTCGCGTGCCTGACCGCCGTTTCGGGCTGCCAGTGGCGGGGCCTGAATTCGCTGAGCCTGCCGGGCGTCACCGGCACCGGCAAGGGGTCCTACACCGTCCAGGCCGAACTGCCCGACGTGGTCACCATCCAGCAGAACACCCAGGTGCGCGTGGCCGACGTCAACGTCGGCAACGTCACCAGGATCGAGGTGCGGGACTGGCACGCGCTGGTGACCATGCGCATCGACGGTGACGTGCACCTGCCCGCGAACAGCACCGCCAAGGTCGGCCAGACCAGCCTGCTGGGATCCCAGCACATCGAACTGGCCCCGCCCACTGACGAACCACCGCAGGGTGAGTTGACGAACGGCGCGGTGATCCCGCTGTCGCGGTCGGCCGCCTACCCGACCACCGAACAGACGCTGGCCTCGGTGTCGGTGCTGCTCAACGGCGGCGGACTGGGTCAGCTCCAGGAGATCAACCAGGCCTTCGCCACCGCGCTGAGCGGCCGTGAAGATGACATGAAAAGCCTTCTGGTGCAGCTCGATACCTTCATCGCACAACTCAACGTCCAGACCGACGACATCATCACCGCCACCGAGAAACTGAACTCACTGGCCGGACAGGTCGCCGCCAAGGACCAGGCCGTCGACAAGGCACTGACCACCATTCCGCAGGCGTTGGCGGTGCTGGCCGACTCGCGCACCAAGCTGGCCGACGCGATCGACGCCCTCGGAAAGTTCAGCGCCATCGCCGCCGACACCGTGCACCAGACCAAGGATGCACTCGTCGACAACCTGCGCAACATCGCGCCGGTGCTGCGCGAGCTGGCCGACGCCGGTCCGGCGCTGACCCGGGGACTGGACTTCCTGTCCACCTATCCGTGGGTGAAAAGCACCATCCCCAACTGGTTCCGGGGCGACTTCGCGAACATCACCCTGGTCATCGACCTCACCCTGAGCCGCATCGACAGCGGTCTGTTCACCGGCACCCGCTGGGAGGGCAACCTCACCGAGCTGGAGCTGCAGTGGGGCCGCACCATCGGCCAGATGCCGAGCCCTTACACCGCGGGCAACCCGTTGATCGCCCCCTACCACTTCGGGGGGTACTGAGATGCTGCGCCTGCCCCGCCCGGTGTGGATCCAGCTGGCGATCCTGAGCGTGATCACCGTGGTCTCGGTGAGCATCATGGCGTTCGGCTTCATCGACGTGCCCGCACTGTTGGGCATCGGGCGCTACACGGTGACCGTCGACCTGCCGACCTCCGGCGGCCTGTACCCGACCTCGGTGGTGAGCTACCGCGGCACCGAGGTGGGACGCGTCGACTCGATCGACGTGACCCGCGACGGTGTGCGTGCCGTGCTCGAACTCGATTCGGGCACAACGATTCCAACCCCGGTGCAGGCCTCGGTGCACAGCCGCTCGGCGGTCGGTGAGCAGTTCCTGGAGCTGACCCCGAAATCCGGCGCCGGGCCCAAGCTTCGCGACGGTGATGTGATCCCGGCGGCCGAGGTGCGGACCCCGCCGGACATCGGCAAGCTGCTCGACGCCACCAACGCCGCGCTGCAGGCGATCCCGCACGACAACCTGCGCGCCGTCGTCGACGAGGCGGCTATCGCGGTCGGCGGGCTCGGCCCCGAACTGGCCCGCATCGTCGATGGTTCGACGGCTCTGGCGATCGAGGGCGGCAAGACCGTCGGCCCGCTGACCGAGCTGATCGACCAGTCCCCGCCGGTGCTGGATTCCCAAGTGCGAACCTCGGACTCGATCGGCGCGTGGGCGGCGCACATGGCCGCGATCACCGGACAGTTCAAGGCGCAGGACGCGGCGGTCGCCGATCTGCTCACGGTCGGCGGGTCCGGGCTGGACGAGGGCAGGGCGCTGTTCGATCGGTTCGCGCCGACCCTGCCTGTGCTGTTGGCCAACCTGGTGAGCCTGGGCGACATCGCGGTGACCTACCGCGCCGATCTGGAACAGCTGCTGGTGCTGTTCCCGCAGGGCACGGCCGTCATGCAGGCGATCGCGGTCGCGGACTCCGGCGTCAAACAGGCCTACCGCGGCATCTATCTGGACTTCAACCTCAACCTGAACCTGCCACCACCGTGCAACACCGGGTTCCTGCCGGTGCGCCAGCAGCGGTCGGCATCGGAGGTGGACTACCCCGAGCGCCCCGCCGGCGACCTGTACTGCCGGATCCCACAGGACTCGGACATGAACGTGCGGGGCGTGCGCAACATCCCGTGCGAGACCAAGCCGGGCAAGCGGGCGCCGACGGTGGAGATGTGCGAGAGCGACGAGAACTACGTGCCGCTGAACGACGGCTTCAACTGGAAGGGCGACCCGAACGCCACGTTCACCGGCCAGGGGGTGCCGCAGTACCCGCCGGGCACCGACCCGCGGCAAGCGGGCGGCGCCGGTCCGCCGGTGGCCTTCGTGCCGTACGACCCGGCCACGGGTGGCTACGTCGCGCCGGACGGAAAGCGCTACACCGAGGCCGACCTCGCCCACCCGGGGAACCAGACCTGGCAGTCGATGCTGGTGCCGTCCCCGTAACGCCGCGCCTTAGGGCAGCGAGATCGACACCAGGGTCGTGATTCGGGCCGACGCGCAGCCCTCTTGCGGATCTCGCGTGGGATCGGCGGGCAGCAACTAGGGTCGCGCCATGGCAGTCAAAGATTCCCGTGAAGTGGTCATCGAGGCGACACCCGAGGAGATCCTCGACGTCATCGCCGACGTCGAGTCCGCACCGAGCTGGTCGCCGCAGTACCAGAGCACCGAGGTGGTCGACACCTACGACGACGGACGGCCGCGGCGGGTCAAGATCAAGATCAAGGCGGCCGGGCTCACCGACGACCAGATCGTCGAGTACAGCTGGGGGGACAACACCGCCGGGTGGACGTTGATCAAAGCCGGCCAACTGCGCTCGCAGGAGGCCAAGTACACCCTCACCCCGCAGGGCGCCAAGACCAAGGTGCACTTCGAGATCACCGTCGACACCTCGGTGCCGCTGCCGGGCTTCATCCTCAAGCGGGCGATCAAGGGCGGTACCGAGAGCGCGACCGACGGCCTGCGCAAGCAGGTCCTCAAGGTCAAGAAGGGCGGCTGAGTCCGCTTGTGGGCGTGACGAATACCGGACCGCTGGCCGGTGTCCGGGTCGTCGAACTCGGCGGTATCGGGCCGGGGCCGCACGCCGCCATGGTGCTGGCCGACCTCGGCGCCGACGTGGTGCGCGTGCGTCGTCCCAGCGGCGGCCTGCGGGTGCCCGCGGAGAACATCGACCTGTTCCACCGAGGCAAGCGCGTGGTCGACCTCGACATGAAGTCGCAGCGGCAGGCGCTGCTCGATCTGGTCGCCCGCGCCGACGTGCTGCTGGACTGCTTCCGGCCCGGCACCTGCGAGCGCCTCGGCATCGGGCCCGACGAGTGCGCGGCGCTCAATCCGCGGCTGATCTTCGCCCGGATGACCGGATGGGGCCAGGACGGGCCGTTGGCCTCGACGGCCGGCCACGACATCAACTATCTGTCGCAGACCGGCGCACTGAACGCCATCGGCTTCCGCGACCGGCGACCGGTCGTGCCGCTGAACCTGGTCGCCGACTTCGGCGGCGGGTCCATGCTGGTGTTGCTCGGTATCGTTGCGGCGCTCTACGAGCGGGAGAAGTCCGGTCGGGGCCAGGTGGTGGACGCGGCGATGGTCGACGGCGTCAGCGTGCTCGCCCAGGCGATGTGGACGCTGAAGTCCACCGGCATGCTCGCCGACGAACGCGAGTCGTTCCTGCTGGACGGCAGTTCCCCGTATTACCGCACCTACCAGACGGCCGACGGTGGGTACATGGCTGTCGGGTCGATCGAGCCGCAGTTCTTCGCCGCACTGTTGGTCGGGCTGGGCCTGTCGGCCGACGACGTCCCGGCGCAGTCCGACACCGATAGCCACCGGGAGCTGGAGCGGATCTTCGCCGAACGTTTCGCGGGTAAAACCCGCGCCGAATGGACCGCGATCTTCACCGGCACTGACGCGTGCGTCACGCCGGTCCTGACCTGGACCGAGGCCCAGTCGAACGAGCACCTGCGCGCGCGGGGCACCATCGTCGACGTCGGGGGAACACCGCAGGCGGCGCCGGCGCCGCGGTTCTCCCGCAGCGCCGCGGGGCCGATCGGCACGCCGCCGCAAAATGCCACGCCGCTCGACGAAATCGGTTGGTAGTAACGCAGATTCACCAAAGGCGACCGGGACGGGATCGCCGTCGCTAGATTGGCCATGTGGCCGTGCGGGCGTCGCGGGAGATCGTGATCGATGCTGCGCCGGACGTCGTCCTCGACGCACTGGCCGACGTCGAGGCGGTGCCGACGTGGTCGTCGGTGCACAAGCACGCGCGCGTCATCGACCGCTACGACGACGGGCGTCCACACCACGTGGCGGTCACCGTCAAGCTGATGGGCCTCGTCGACCATGAACTGCTGGAGTACCACTGGGGCCGGGACTGGGTGGTGTGGGACGCCGAACGCACACCTCGGCAGCACGCCCAGCACGTCGAGTACACCGTGCGGCCCGAGGCCGGCAAGACCCGGCTGCGTTTCGACATCACCATGGAGCCGTCGGCGCCGCTGCCGGAGTTCCTGATCAAGCGCGCCAAGCAGACGGTGCTGCAGGCCGCCACCGAGGGCCTGCGGCAACACGTCATGCGCGGAGCACAGCCAGACGCCTGATCGCCTCGGCGAGTGTCTCGTCGCGTTTGCAGAATGCGAAGCGCACCAGGTGATTCCACGCCCCGGCGTGGTTCGTCGTCGGATCGCAGAACGCCGACATCGGGATCGCCGCCACCCCGGCCTTCGCGGGCAGTTCGGCGCAGAACGAGGTGCTGTCGGAGAAACCCAGCGGTCGGGGATCGGCGCACAGGAAGTAGGTGCCCGCGCTGTCATGCACCCCGAAGCCCAGCTCGGTCAAAGCCGCGGCCAGCTTGTCGCGCTTGGCCTGCAGGGAATCCCGCAGCCCCGTCACCCACGCCGCTTCGGCCTCCAGCGCGTAGGCCACCGCGGGCTGGAACGGTGCGCCGCCCACATAGCTGAGGTACTGCTTGGCGGCGCGCACCCCGGCGATCAGCTCCGGGGTGCCGCACGCCCAGCCGATCTTCCAACCGGTGCAGTTGAACATCTTCGCCGCACTCGAGATTGTCACCGTCCGCTCGGCCATGCCGGGGTAGGTCGCCAGCGGCAGATGCTGCCCGCCGTCGTAGACCAGGTGCTCGTACACCTCGTCGCTGATCACCAGCAGGTCGGCGGCCACCGCGAACTCGGCCAGCGCCCGCAGGTCCTTCTCGGAGAGCACCATGCCGGTCGGGTTGTGCGGAGAGTTGACGATCATCGCCCTGGTGCGCGGGGTCACGGCGGCCCGCAGCGCGTCGACGTCGAGGGCGAAGCCGCGACCGTCGGGCACCAACGGCACCGGAACGCGGTTTGAGCCGGCCATCGCGATGACGGGGGCGTAGGTGTCGAACGCCGGCTCGATCAGGATCACCTCCGATCCCGGTTCCACCAGGCCGAGCACCGCGGACGCGATGGCCTCCGAAGCTCCCACGGTGACCAGCACCTCGGTCTCCGGGTCGAACTCCTGGCCGTACCGACGCTGGCGTTGCGCGGCGATCGCCTGCCGCAACGCCAGGATGCCCGGCCCCGGCGGGTACTGGTTGACGCCGTGGGCGATGGCCTGCTGCGCGGCCTCCAGCATGGCCGGCGGGCCGTCCTCGTCGGGGAAGCCCTGGCCCAGGTTGACCGCGTCGAGGCGGGCGGCCAATGCCGACATCGCGGCGAAGATGTTCACCGCGAACGGCTGCAGGCGGTTGACCGTCATGGTTCGCATCATGCGCGAGCAGACGCGGAATCGCCTCTGGGGGGTCGATGTTGTGCGATTGTGCGTCTGCTCGGCGGGGATGGGGGATTTCGCCACGGCGAGCATCGCGGCAGCGCAGGCTCCCAACCAACAGGTTGGCCGAGGCTGCTGTTAGGGTGCAGTACTACGGGACTAGGCTCCAGGAGCCGGACGCGAACAATCCGAAAAAGGACAGAAGGGGATGAACCATGTCCGAAGAAGCCTTCATCTACGAGGCCATCCGCACGCCTCGCGGCAAGCAGCGGGGTGGCGCGCTGACCGAGGTCAAGCCGCTCAACCTGGTCGTCGGTCTGATCGACGAACTGCGTCGGCGCAATCCCGACCTGGACGAGAACATGATCAGCGACGTGATCCTGGGCTGTGTCTCCCCGGTCGGTGACCAGGGCGGCGACATCGCGCGCACCGCGGTGATCGCGGCCAAGATGCCCGACACCGTCGGCGGCGTGCAGCTCAACCGGTTCTGCGCCTCCGGCCTGGAAGCGGTCAACACCGCCGCCCAGAAGGTGCGCTCCGGCTGGGACGACATGGTGATCGCCGGTGGCGTGGAGTCGATGAGCCGGGTGCCGATGGGCTCCGACGGCGGCGCCATGATGGCCGACCCGGCCACCTCCTACGACGCCTACATCGCCCCGCAGGGCATCGGCGCCGACCTGATCGCCACCATCGAGGGCTTCTCCCGCGACGACGTCGACGCCTACGCGCTGCAATCCCAGGAGCGCGCCGCCGAGGCGTGGTCGGGTGGCTACTTCGCCAAGAGCGTGGTTCCGGTGCGCGACCAGAACGGCCTGCTCATCCTCGACCACGACGAGCACATGCGCCCCGACACCACCAAGGAGGGGCTGCTCAAGCTCAAGCCCGCCTTCGAGGCCCTGGCCGCGATGGCCGGCTTCGACGATGTGGCGCTGCAGAAGTATCACTGGATCGAGAAGATCAACCACGTCCACACCGGCGGCAACAGCTCGGGCATCGTCGACGGCGCCGCGCTGGTGCTCGTCGGCTCGGAGAAGGCAGGCAAGGCGCAGGGTCTGACCCCGCGCGCCCGGATCGTGGCCACCGCGACCACCGGTGCCGACCCGACCATCATGCTGACCGGGCCCACCCCCGCCACGCTCAAGGCACTTGACCGTGCCGGGCTGACCGTCGACGACATCGACCTGTTCGAGCTGAACGAGGCGTTCGCGTCGGTGGTGCTGAAGTTCCAGAAGGACCTCAACATCCCCAGCGAGAAGCTGAACG
>CAZHUU010000016.1:16788-53638 GCA_964535335.1 uncultured Mycobacterium sp. | reverse complement strand
CGGCAAGACCGAGCTGGCCAAGGCGCTGGCGGAGTTCCTGTTCGACGACGAGCGGGCGATGGTCCGCATCGATATGAGCGAGTACGGCGAGAAGCACTCCGTCGCCCGCCTGGTCGGTGCCCCTCCCGGCTACATCGGCTACGACCAGGGCGGCCAGCTGACCGAGGCGGTGCGCCGACGCCCGTACACGGTGGTGCTGTTCGACGAGGTCGAGAAGGCCCACCCGGACGTGTTCAACGTGCTGCTGCAGGTGCTCGACGACGGCCGGCTGACCGACGGTCAGGGCCGCACGGTGGACTTCCGCAACACCATCCTCATCCTGACCTCCAACCTGGGCTCGGGCGGCACCGAGGAGCAGGTGATGGCGGCGGTTCGGTCGGCCTTCAAGCCGGAGTTCATCAACCGCCTCGACGACGTGCTGATCTTCGAGGGCCTCAAGCCCGACGAGCTGGTGCAGATCGTCGACATCCAGTTGGAGCAGCTCAAGAAGCGGCTCGCCCAGCGTCGCCTGGAGCTGGAGGTGTCGCTGCCCGCCAAGAAGTGGCTCGCCGACCGCGGGTTCGACCCGGTCTACGGCGCCCGGCCACTGCGGCGGCTGGTGCAGCAGGCCATCGGCGATCAGCTCGCCAAGCTGCTGCTCGCCGGTGAGGTGCACGACGGTGACACCGTGCCGGTCAACGTCTCCCCGGACGGCGAGTCGCTGATCCTGGGATGAGCGCTTGCGCGAAGACCGTCAGGTTGGGATGAGCGCTTGCGCGAAGACCGTCAGGTTGGGATGAGCAGACGCAAAGGCTCCCGCGCCAAGGCGTGTCGGGAGCCTTTTGCGTCTGCTCGCGTGAGTTCGATATTGACGAGGTGTGATCTGGTTGTGACCTGGTGGCATTCTCGTTAAGCCCGGGTGAGCAGATAGGCTAGGCGCAATGGTCCCGTTCTGGTTCACGCTGTCTGCACTCTGTTTCGTGGGTGCGGCGGTGTTGCTTTATGTCGACATCGGGCGGCGCCGCGGCCTCGGCCGCCGCCGCAAGTCCTGGGCGCGTTCGCACGGCTTCGACTACGAGCCCGAGTCCACCGAGATCATCGACCGCTGGAAGCGCGGCGTCATGTCCACCGTCGGCGATGTCACCGCCCGCAACGTGGTGCTGGGCCAGATCCGCGGTGAAGCGGTCTATGTCTTCGATCTCGAGGACGTCGCCACCGTCATCGCCCTGCACCGCAAGGTCGGCACGAACGTGGTGATGGATCTGCGGCTCAAGGGTGTCAAGGAGCCGCGGGAGAGCGACATCTGGCTGCTCGGGGCCATCGGTCCGCGAATGGTGTACTCCACCAACCTGGACGCCGCCCGCCGGGCCTGTGACCGCCGGATGGTCACCTTCGCCCATACCGCGCCCGACTGCGCCGAGGTGATGTGGAACGAGCAGAACTGGACCCTGGTGTCCATGCCGATCTCGTCCACTCGCGCGCAGTGGGACGAGGGCCTGCGCACCGTGCGCCAGTTCAACGACCTGCTGCGGGTGCTCCCGCCGCTGCCCACCCAGGCCGCCCTGCCGCAGTCTTCCGGCAGGCGCAACGCCGCACCGGGTCGGCCGCTGACCCCGGCCGGGCGCCGCGAACTACCCACCGGCCGAGCGGAGGCGCCGCCCCCGCTGCGGCCCCAGCAGCCGCGCAACACCACCCAGGCCCCTAACTACCAACGCTGAACTCCGATAGGGTCTCGGCGTGTCCCGTCCCGTCGCCCTCATCACCGGCCCCACCTCAGGTCTCGGCGCCGGCTTTGCCCGCCGCTACGCCCGTGACGGCTACAACCTGGTTCTGGTGGCCCGCAACGTCGACCGGCTCGAAGATCTCGCCGCCGAGCTCCGCGCGGCCAACGGCATCGACGTCGAGGTGCTGGCCGCCGATCTCGTCACGGCCGACGATCGCGCCAGGGTGGCCGACCGGCTGAGCGCCGGGGTGCAGGTGCTGGTCAACAACGCCGGGTTCGGCACCTCCGGCGAGTTCTGGACCGCCGACCCGGCACTGCTGCAGGCTCAGCTCGACGTCAACGTCACGGCGGTGCTGCATCTGACCCGGGCGGCGCTGCCGCCCATGCTGGCCGCCGGCTCGGGCACCGTGATCAACATCGCCAGCGTCGCCGGCCTGCTGTCCGGCCGCGGATCCACCTACTCCGCCTCGAAGGCCTGGGTGGTGTCGTTCAGCGAGGGTCTGGCCAACGGCTTGGCCGGCACCGGCGTGAGCATCCACGCCGTCTGCCCCGGCTTCGTCCACACCGAGTTCCACGAACGCGCCGGCATGGACATGAAGTCGGTGCCGGGCGTCATGTGGCTCGACGTCGACGACGTGGTTGCCGAGAGCCTGGCCGACGTGGCGAAGGGCAAAGTCATCAGCGTTCCCGGGCTGCAGTACAAGGTGCTGACCACCGGGGGACGCCTCATTCCGCGCGGACTGGTCCGCGCGCTCACCAAGGGATTCGGAAATGGCCGTGACCGCACCTGAGCTCAACGCCGCCGACCGCACCGAGTTGGCCGACCTGGTCCGTCAGCTCTCGGTGGTGTTCGGGAAGGTCACGTTGTCGTCGGGCAAGGAGGCCGACTACTACGTCGATCTGCGCCGTGCCACTCTCCATCACCGGGCGGCGCCGCTGATCGGGCGGCTGATGCGCGAGCTCACCGACGACTGGATCTACTCGGCGGTCGGTGGGCTGACCCTTGGCGCCGATCCGGTGGCCACCGCGATCATGCACGCCCCGGGCCGGCCCATTGACGCGTTCGTCGTGCGCAAGTCGGTCAAAACCCATGGGCTGCAACGACTTATCGAAGGCACCGAGGTGACTGGAAAGCGGGTTCTGGTGGTCGAGGACACCAGCACGACGGGCAGCTCGGCGTTGACGGCTGTGGAAGCGGTGCGCGAGGCGGGCGGCACCGTGGTAGGAGTTGCGACGGTGGTGGACCGGGCCACCGGTGCCGCCGAGGCCATCGAAGCCGCCGGGGTGCCTTACCGCAGCCTGCTGGGATTGGCCGACCTGGGCCTCGGCTGAGCTGGGTCAGTCGGTGTCGACACCGGACTTGTCGTAGCGCATCGCTTCGCGGGCCAGGAACTGTTGAAAGTACGTCAGTCCCGACTCGTTGGCGATGCCGGGCAGTAGCAGTTCCCACGCGTGAGTGAGCCGCGGGATCATGTCGGTGCCTGCGGAGATCGCGGTGGACAACTGCTCGATGCCCAGCAGGGTGGCGATGATCGTCTCGCCGACCACATGCGGGTCCAGGCCGGGTGTGAGGTCGCCTTCCTCGGCGGCTCGGACGGCCTGGTCGTCGACCACCGTCGTCCAGTCCGCGTAGGTGTGGGCGCCGACCGGGGTGAACTGTCCCAGGGCACGGGCCAGTTGGCGTCCGATGCGCGCCATCTTGTCGTGGGCGATCATGCCGAGCACGACGAACGAGCCGTGGATCATGTTCTCCAGCGCCGGCGACGAGGACTGGGCGATGTCCCGGAACGCGCCGATGACCCGGTTGGTGGCCTCTTCGATGATGGTCGCGGCGAGCGCTTCCCGGGAATCGAAGTGGTAGTACAGCGCACCCTTGGTGATCTCGGCGCGCTCGATGATCTCGCCCAAGCCGGTGGACGCGTAGCCGACTTCGCTGAAGAGGTCGACGGCGGCGTCCATGATTTTCTGCCGGGTCACCTCGCCGCGTGCCTGGCGGGCCATATCGGCTGCACCCTTCCTGTGGCCCCCGGGAAAGCCTAACCCGCGGTGATCAGAACGGGTCGGATTCGATCCGGCTCCAGTCCCGCTGGACGTGGGCGGTCCGGCGGCGGATGAACTCGGTGAGGTATGCGAGCCGCTCGGGGTTCACGATTGCTGGAAGAATCAAATTCCAGCTCTTCGCCATGTGGGGCAGAAACTGCTCGGTATCGGTCAGATCGGTGGTGGACCGGGTCCCGGCGTACAGCGTGATGATCAGCCGGGCGACGTCTGCGGCATCCAGGTTGGGCAAAAGGTCTCCCTCGTCGATGGCTCGCTGCACCACCGGCGTCATGCCTGCCACCCATTGATTGAGCCGACGTGCCGCCTTACCTTCGATCCGCCCGGAGGAGTCCAGCAGGTTCACACTGGCCCGGCCCAACTCGGTACCGAATTCCTGGGCCGCCACGAGGTAGATCGTGTCGATCAGGGTCTCCAGCCCGGACATCCTGCGGTTGATCAGGTCGATCACCGCGGCCTCCGACGACTTGGCCCGCTCGTCGATGAGGGCCTCGGCCAGCGCACGCTTGGACGGGAAGTGGAAATACAGCGCACCCTTGGTGACCCCGGCCGCGGCGACGATGTCATCCAGACTCACCGAACTGTAGGCATTGACGGCGAACTGATGCGCCGCGGCGCGGATGATCTGCGCTCGCGTCGAATCCGCGGGGGTATCGCTAGGGTCGGTCACCGGGACGGACAATACTGCACCCGGTCCGGCCGGCATCGGAACCGCGGAACGGTGGGTAGGGTTCCCGATGTGCAAAATCCGGCAGGCCTCAACCCTTGGGCATCGGAATTGCACTGGGACGATGAGGTCGATGTGCTCTGCGTCGGCTCCGGGGTCGGGGTGCTGGCGCACGCGGTGTTCTGCGCCGGTCTGGACGCCGATGTGCGACTGGTGGACGCGGCACTCGCCGACGTCTCCGATGCCGAAACCCGCGCCTACCTGGACTCGATGACCGAGGATCTCGGGCCGGTCACCCCGGGCGCCCGCGATCTGGAGGTGTCGGTGATCCGCGCCGAACCCGCGCCGGCCCGTACCGATCCCCGCGCCCTGATCGAACCGTTCGTCGGTGCGCGGCTGCGCGACTTCGCGCTGCGCTGCGTCGCCTCCCCGTTCGGGGTGCTCTACACCGAGGTGCCCGATGCCGGGCGGACCGCGCTGCGCACCGAGGACGGGGACACCGTTCAGGCCGCGTCGATCGGCGCGTTCCGGGCCGGGACGGATCGGCCCGGTCCGGCACTGACGGCGTGGCTCGACGACCGCGCGGATGAGCGCGGCGTCGCGCGCGGAGCCGACTGCGCCGTGCAGCGGCTGATCTTCGAATACGGGCGGGTCGCCGGTGCCGAGTTGGTCGGGCCCTCTGGGCTGACGCTGTTGCGTGCCACCTCCGGGGTGGCGTTGTCGACCCGATCGGCACCAGCTGCCTCGGAGTGGCCGGACCAACCGGAGCTGGGGGAGGCTGTCGGCGAGGTGGCGATCGTGGCCTGCGCGGCGGGCAGGTTCGCCCGGGTTGTGCTGCTCAATCCGGATTAAAAGGGCAGCGCCAGAGACCCTTTCGCCAGGAGTTCGGCCATCACCTCGCCGGTGATCGGACGGGATAACAGATAGCCCTGGGCCCGGTGGCAGCCATGTTCGAGCAAGACCCTTGCCGCGTCGGTCGATTCGACGCCTTCGGCCACCAACTCCAGATTGAAGGCTTCGGCCAAGGCGATCACCGCTCGCACGATCGCCTGGTCACCCGGATTGGTACCGAGGTCGCGGATGAACCCGCGGTCGATCTTGAGGTTGTCCACCGGCAGCGACTTCAGGTGGGTCAACACGCTGTAGCCGGTGCCGAAGTCGTCGATGGCGATCTGCACACCGGCCTTCTTGAGTCCAGCCAGGGTGATGCGGGTGGTCTCGATATCTTGCACCACAACGCTTTCGGTGATCTCCAGGCAGACCGACCGCCCGTCGATCCCGAACTCGTCGATGGTCTCGGCGACCATGTCGACGAAGCCCGCCGAGACCAGTTGCACCGGGGAGACGTTGATCCGCAGCACCGCATCGGTAGCGATGCCGCTGCGCTGCCATCCGCTGAAGTCGGCGCACGCCGTGCGCATCACCCAGCGCCCCAATTCGCCTGCGAGATTGATGGATTCGGCGACGTTGATGAACGAGTCGGGTAGCAGCAGTCCGCGGGTTGGGTGTTCCCAACGCACCAGTGCCTCGGTGGCCAGGATCCGTCCGGTCCGCATGTCCACCTCGGGCAGGTAGTTCAGGAACAGCGCCCCGGAGTCGACGACGTTCTGCAGGTGCAGTTCGATGTCGTTGCGGAACTCGCTGCGCAGCGACATCTCGCCGGTGAACACCGCCACCGTGTTGCCGCCGGCGTTCTTGGCGTTGAGCACGGCCTGATCGGTGCGGCGCATCAGGTCCGATGTGGCGTCCACCCCGGGCCGGCCGAACGCCACGCCGATACTGACTGTGCGGGTGAGCAACTCACCGTCGATGGCGACCCGTTCGCGAAGCGCCGACTGCAACCGGTGGGCGAGTTGCTCAGCGGCCTCGGCGGGTATCGGAGCACCGGGAATCACGATGAACTCGTCGCCGCCGAGGCGGGCGATCACATCGGAGTCGTCGGTCTCCTCGCGCAGCCGGTCGGCGAACACCCGGATGAACCAGTCCCCGGCGTGGTGGCCGAGGTAGTCGTTGATCGCCTTGAGCCGGTCCAGATCCAAGAACAGCGCCGCCACCGGCCCCGGTTGGCCGGCCTCCAGGCGTTCGTCGAGGTGGGCCATCAGCGCCCGTCGGTTCGACAGCCCGGTCAGGTCGTCGTGGTCGGCCAGGAACCGCAGCTGGTCCTCGGCTTCCACTCGCGCCTGAACCTGGGCGAACAGCGATGCGATCGCCTTCAGCGCGTTCAGTTCTTCGGCCGACCAGTCCCTGATCCCGTACTTGATGAATCCCAGGGCACCCGTCGTCACCGCACCGGACAGCAACGGTACCGAGGCCAGCGACGGGAGCGCGATGCCGCGGCCTTCCTCCACCCGGCGCTGATAGTCATCGGGGGCCGCCGGTTCGGGGCGGAAGAAGACGGGTTCCTTGGCGTGCTCGGCAGCGGCGAAGATCGGGTCGGCGTCGGCGAAGTAGACGACGCCCAGCGGGTCGGGATCCGGGATCCCGGGCCGTGGCGGCCATTCCGCGATCAGCTTGGTGGCGCGGATGCCGTGATCGTTGTGCCGCAGGAAACTGACGTCGACCTCGAAGTGGTTCACCAGTTCCGCCAGCACCTCTTGGCTGATGGCCGCCGAGGTGGCGGCGTCGGCGGTCATCAACCGGGTGGCCACCGAGGTGACCAGGTTGTCCAGCCGGCGCTGCAGGCCGTCGGGTTGTTCGCTCACCGGCGGATGTCCCCGGCGGCACTCGAGCGCGTATCGCCCGCGGCGTCCCGCACCGCAACCTTCATGATCCCCCGCCGATCGGGTGCCACCGCCGCGTCGCCGCCCACGGTGCCCACCTGTCTTGATGCCAACAATTGCAATTGTCGCAAAGATCGGTACCTCAGTCGAGGCCGCCCCAAGCGGGCGACTTCGACGGCAAAGCCGCCGCCGCGCCGGAATCGATGTGGCTGATGGCAAACATCGGGTCCGGCCCGGCCAGCGTCCGGTCGCCGTCGGGGCGGTCGGCCGGTGGCGCGGAGAACCTACAGTGAGGGCCGTGCGTGCGATGTGCGGGCGGCCGAGTCGGGACCCGCGTGCCACGGTGTCGGTGGTCGGCACCCGCGCCGCGGTGGGGGTGAACCGTGACTGAGCCAGAGAATCCGGGGCCCACCGAGTGGAACACCGGCGCGCCCGGCGTCGGCCCATGGCAGGGCCCGCCGCCCACCGACCCGCGCTACGACCGCGACCTGATGCGCGATGGGGACACCCGCAATGTCGTTGACGCCTATCGGTATTGGACCCGCGAGGCGATCATCGCCGACATCGACACCCGGCGCCACCCGCTGCACATCGCCATCGAGAACTTCGGCAACGACGCCAACATCGGCGCGGTGGTTCGCACCGCGAACGCCTTCGCCGTCGATACCGTGCACATCGTCGGCCGACGGCGCTGGAACCGCCGCGGGGCCATGGTCACCGACCGCTATCAGCACCTTGTGCACCACGACACCACCGAGGAACTGCTCGACTACGCCACCACGGCCGGGCTGACCGTGGTGGCCGTCGACAACGTGCCCGGCGCGGTGCGGCTGGAGGACACCGCGCTGCCCCGCGAGTGCCTGTTGATCTTCGGCCAGGAGGGCCCCGGTATCTCCGCGGCGGCCGCCGCGGGCGCGGCGCTGACGGTGTCGATCGCCCAGTTCGGCTCGACCCGCAGCATCAACGCCGCGGTCGCGGCGGGGATCGCCATGCACGCCTGGATCCGCCGATGGGCCGATCCGTCTCGCGCCTGGTAGGGCAGGATTGGAGGCCATGGACCAGTTGTGGGCGAATCGAGCGGCCAGCGCCGAGGCGGCCATCGCCAAACGACACCTGCGTCGGCTCTGGCAAGTGCCCGGCACGCAGCTCGGGGTCGTCGGCTGGCCGCCCACCCGCCGGGACCGCGCGTTCGGCACCTGGCACTACTGGTGGCAGGCGCACCTGCTGGACTGTCTGGTCGATGCCCAGCTGCGCGATCCGCAACCAGCGCGGTTGACGAGGATCAGCAGGCAGATCCGCGGTCACCGGATCCGCAACAACGGCCGCTGGACCAACAGGTACTACGACGACATGGCGTGGCTGGCGCTGGCGCTGGAACGGGCCGGGCGGCTGGCCGGCGTCGAACGGCCACGGGCGCTGACGTCGCTGAGCCATCAGTTGGTCAGCTCGTGGGTCCCCGAGGACGGGGGCGGCATCCCGTGGCGTAAGCAGGACCAGTTCTTCAACGCGCCGGCCAACGGCCCGGCCGGGATCTTCCTGGCGCGCAACGGCGATCGGTTGCGCCGGGCGCAGCAGATGGCGGACTGGATCGACGAGACGCTGATCGACCCGGACACTCATCTGGTGCTCGACGGCATCAAGGCAGGATCGCTGGTCCGCGCGCTCTACACCTACTGCCAGGGGGTGGTGCTCGGCCTGGAGACCGAACTCGCGGTTCGCACCACCGACGATCGGCACCCGGCCCGGGTGCGCCGCCTGGTTGCCGCCGTCGAGACCCACATGGCGCCCGGCGGAGTGCTCACCGGAGCCGGTGGCGGCGACGGCGGTCTGTTCGCCGGGATCACCGCGCGCTACCTGGCGCTGGTGGCCACCGACCTGCCGGGTACGGCCGCCGGGGACGCGGCCGCGCGGGATACCGCCCGCAGGCTGGTGCTGAGCTCGGCGCAGGCCGCCTGGGACAACCGGCAGACCGTTGACGGGCTGCCGTTGTTCGCCGCGTTCTGGGACCGCACCGCTGAGATCCCGGCCGCGGGTGGGGCGGCGGCGAAGTTCGTGCAGGGCGCCGTCAACTCCTCGGGGATCCCCGAACGGGATCTCTCCGTGCAGGTGTCGGGCTGGATGCTGATGGAGGCCGCGCACACGGTGACGCAGACCGGGTGAGCAAGAGCCGACTGGGCCGCGACCCGACCGCAAAGCGTTTCGGCGAGAACGCCGCGGCCGCGCTGCTGCTGGCGTTCACCGTGGTGGCGATCCTGTGGGCGAATTCACCATGGGCGGAAACCTATTCGCAGTTCTGGGGCACCCCGGTCGGGTTGCGCTTCGGCGACCTGCATGTCGAGTTGACGGTCAAGGAGATCGTCAACGACGGGCTGATGGCGTTCTTCTTCTTCATCGTCGGACTGGAGGTCAAGGCGCAGTTCACCATTGGCGAGCTGACCGAGCGGTCCCGCGCCGCGGTCCCGGTGATCGCCGCGATCGCGGGGTTGACGCTGCCCGCGCTGATCTTCCTGCTGTTCAACCCATCCGGGGATGATGCGCGGGCCTGGGGTGTGGTGATCTCGACCGACACCGCGTTCCTGGTCGGTGCGCTGGCGATCATCGCGCCGGAGTACCCGGCGCGGCTGCGCACCTTCCTGCTGACCCTGGCGGTGGTCGACGACATCGGTGCGCTGATCGCAATCGCGGTGTTCTACTCCGAACGGATCCGGCTGGCGCCACTGCTCGTTGCGATAGTGCTGCTGCTCGCGCTGCTGGCCGTGCGATATCTACCCGCCGGGGGGCGTGGCCCGGCGTATTCGCTTCTGGGCGTGGGCCTGTGGTTGTCACTGTTCGCCGGCGGAATCCACCCCACCCTCGCCGGGGTGGCGGTGGCTGTACTGATCCCGGTGTTCACCCCGGAACGCCAACGGGTGGAGGCAGCGGTGGAGGTCATCCGGGCGTTCCGGCAGTCGCCGAACTCCGAATACGCCCGGGCCGCCACGCGCAGCCTGCGCGACTCCATCTCCATCAACGAGCGTCTGCTGACGGCCTTCAGCCCGTACGTGTCCTTCGGTGTCCTGCCGATCTTCGCGCTGGCCAATGCCGGTGTGCACCTGGACCGTTCCACCATCGCCGAGGCCGCCCGCTCGCCGCTGACCTGGGGTGTGGTGGTCGGTCTGGTGGCGGGCAAGCTGATCGGCATCACCGGGGCCACCTGGCTGGTGCAGCGCACCGGACTGGGGCGGCTCTCGCCGGGCCTGACGCTGCGCCGGGTCGCCGGCGG
The DNA here is from genome assembly GCA_964535335.1 of uncultured Mycobacterium sp. Classification (GTDB taxonomy): domain Bacteria; phylum Actinomycetota; class Actinomycetes; order Mycobacteriales; family Mycobacteriaceae; genus Mycobacterium. Next base: position 43,229 of record CAZHUU010000016.1, on the reverse strand, counting down.
TGCGCTGTTGTCCGGAATCGGGTTCACCATCTCGCTGTTCATCGTCGACCTGGCGATCGACGATCCGCGCTCGGCCGACCTCGCCCGCGTCGGCGTGCTGGCCGCTTCGGTCATCGCCTTCGCGCTGGGGTGGGCGTTCTTCCGCATCACCGACCGGCTCAGCCCGCCGGTTGCGGTGGGGCTGAAGCTGGTCCGGCCGATCGAGCCCGATCGCGACCACATCCGCGGCCCGGCGGACGCACCGCTGACGCTGGTGGAGTACGGCGACTTCGAGTGCCCGTTCTGCAGCCGGGCCACCGGATCGATCGACGAGGTCCGCGCCCACTTCGGCGACGAATTGCGCTATGTGTGGCGGCATTTCCCGCTCGAGCGGGTCCATCCGCGTGCCACCGACGCCGCCCGCGCCAGCGAGGCCGCTGCCCTGCAGGGCAAGTTCTTCGACATGGCGCCGCTGATGTTCCGGTTCCAGGACCACCTGGAATGGCAGGACATCTACCGCTACGCTGATCAGGCCGGTTGCGACATCGTCCGCTTCGACGAGGACCTGCATTCGCCGCGAGTGCTGCACCGCGTCGAGGACGATGCCCAGGACGCCGAGGTGATGGACCTCAACGCCACACCGACGTTCTTCGTCAACGGCCTCCGGCACAAGGGGCCGTGGGATTCCGCCAGCCTGATCCGCGCCCTGGAGGCCGGCCGCGGACGGTAGAGCCGTATGGGTCGAGCAGACGCAGAATCGCACGAACGCGGTTCCGATCGTGCGATTCTGCGTCTGCTCGCGGCCGAAACACTGGCCCTCAACTCCACAGTGTGACATGAACTTTGGGCCGGAACCGGGTGACGCCCACTCCGGTGCCGCGAATCATCGCCTGGGTGCAGCGCGGCGTGGTGATGAAGTTCAGCAGCTCGGTGACGGCGGGCTGGCGCGCCGAACCCGGTAGTGTCGATGCGCACCATTCACCCGACACCTGGAGCCGCGCGCCCTTGACGTGCACCAGGCGACCCGCCGATAGGTCCTTGGCGACGGCGAACCCGACGGCCAGGCTCACCCCACCCATACGCGGCACCTCCTCCAATGCCGCGGCGTCGCTCTGGAAGATGCGCTGCGAGGTTTCCGGAATAGCGAGAGTCCGCATCAGCGTGGCGATCTCGCCGTCGACGCTGCCCGCCGACGGGCCCAGCATCCACTGTTGTTCACGCAGCAGCGCCGGTGTCGGGGTGCCGGTAGCCAGCGGGCTCGACGGCGCGGCCACGGTGATGATCTGGTATTTCAGGAACGGCCGCACGACGATGTCCGCACCGGCGTCCGGGATGGCCGGACCCAGCGCGAGATCCACCGCCCGGGATTCGATCAGGTCGCGGAACCGGCTCGTCGGGTGCACGCTCAACTCGACCGACAGGTCGTCGGCCCGCGAGGAGAACAGCTCGATCAGACCGGGCGCGGCGTGCTCGGCGAACGCACTCGACGCGGCGATCCGCAGCAGCCGCCGACCGCGCGCCGCTTCGGTGACCTCGATGGCAGTCTGCTGCTGCAGACCCAGGATCTCGATGGCGCGGCTGGCCAGCCGCAGCCCGCCCGGCGTGAAGGCCAGCCCGGCCCTGGTGCGGCTGAACAGTGGGTCGTCGAGTTCCTTGCGGAGCTGCGCCACGTGCGCGGAGATGCCGGCATCCGAGACGCCCAGCTCTTCGGCGGCGGCGTGCACCGAACCCAACCGCACCACCGCCGAGAAGGCCCGAAGCTGCGCCGGTGTCACGAAATGAGCCTACTTTTGATGCCGTGCAGGACGTGCTCGCGGAATTGGCCGCGGTCTGGAACGCCGGCGGGACGGCCGGTGTCGGCACCGTCGTGCGCACGTTCTCCTCGGCGCCGCGCCAACCCGGCGCCGCCATGGTGGTGGCGCCGGACGGCTCGGTCGCGGGTTCGGTGTCCGGGGGCTGTGTCGAGGGCGCGGTCTACGAGTCGGCCACCGAAGTGGCCCGGACCGGCGTCGCCCGGTTGGAGCGTTACGGCGTCAGCGACGACGATGCCTTCGCTGTCGGGCTGACGTGCGGTGGAATCCTGGACATCTTCATCGAGCCGGTGTCGCAGGGCACCTACCCCGAGCTCGACGCGGTGATCGGCGACATCGCCGGGCACCGGCCGGTTGCCGTCGCGACCGTGATCGCCCATCCCGACCCGCAGCGGATAGGTCGTCGGCGGATCATCGGCCCCGACACCGCCGCGGGCACGCTGGGCTCGGATCGAGCCGACGCCGCGGTGACCGATGACGCCCGCGGCCTGCTGGCGGCGGGCCGCAGTGAGGTCCTCACCTACGGGCCGGACGGTCAGCGCCGCGGCGAGGGGATGGAGGTGTTCGTCGCCAGCCACGCCCCCAGACCGCGAATGCTGGTCTTCGGCGCCATCGACTTCGCGGCGGCGGTGGCCCAGCAGGGCTCGTTCCTGGGTTACCGGGTCACCGTGTGCGATGCCCGGCCGGTGTTCGCCACCTCGGCGCGCTTCCCGTCCGCCGACGAAGTGGTGGTCGAGTGGCCGCACCGCTATCTGGCCGCGCAGGCCGAGGCCGGCGCCATCGACGGCCGCACCGTCATCTGTGTGCTGACCCACGACGCCAAGTTCGACGTGCCACTGCTGGAGGTCGCACTGCGCCTCGACGTCGGCTACGTCGGCGCGATGGGCTCCCGGCGCACCCACCACGACCGGCTGTCGCGGCTGCGCGAGGCCGGGTTGTCCGAGGCGGAGCTGAGCCGGTTGTCCAGTCCGGTCGGGCTCGACCTGGGGGCGCGTACCCCCGAGGAGACGGCGGTGTCCATCGCCGCGGAGATCATCGCCAGGCAGTGGGGCGGCGGCGGGCGTCCGCTGTCGGACATCGGCGGCCGGATTCACCACGACGACGACGGTAGCGCCTCGCCGCCAGGGGAGTTAAGCGATCACTTAAGTCGCTATTGACGGCCCGGAATCGGGGAACCCACACTTAGTTCCCCGCCATCGATGTGAGGTCCGTCACATGCAAGTACCCGGTCCCTTTGAATACGAGCGCGCCACCAGCGTCGACCACGCGGTCGGGCTGCTGGACAGACTGGGGGAGGGGGCGTTCATCGTCGCCGGCGGCCACAGCCTGCTGCCCATGATGAAGCTGCGCATCGCCAACCCCGAGTACCTGATCGACATCAATGACCTGGCCGGCGAGCTGGGCTACATCACGGTGGAGCCGACCCTGGCCCGCCTCGGCGCCATGACCCGGCACCGAGAGGTGCTCGAGGACGCCGCCCTGGCCCAGGTGTGCCCGATCTTCGCTGACGCCGAGCGGGTGATCGCCGACCCGGTGGTGCGTAACCGCGGCACCGTCGGCGGGTCACTGTGCCAGGCCGACCCGGCCGAGGACCTCTCCACGGTGTGCGAGGTGCTCGGCGCGGTGGTGGTGGCCCGCGGGCCCGCGGGTCAGCGCGAGATCGCCATCGACGACTTCCTGCTCGGACCCTATGAGACCGCGCTCGCGCACAACGAGATGCTCATCGAGGTGCGGATCCCGCTGCGCCACAACACCTCCAGCGCGTACGCGAAGGTCGAGCGGCGGGTTGGGGACTGGGCGGTGGCCGCCGCAGGCGCTTCGGTGACCCTCGACGGTGACCAGATCGCCGCCGCCCGGGTCGGGCTGACCGCGGTCAACGCCGACTCCGAGGCCCTCGCCGCGGTCGCCGAGGCCCTGGTCGGCTCCCCGCCCACCGAGGAGACCCTCGCTCAGGCCGGCCGGTTGGCCGCCGCGGCCTGCGAACCCGTCACCGACCAGCGGGGTACCGCCGACTACAAGCGGCACCTCGCCTCCGAGCTGACCATCCGGACCCTGCGCACCTCAGTCGAGCGGGTGCGCTACATTCCTGACCCGAAGGGCAACTGATGCACGTCACCATGACCGTCAACGGCGAGCAGGTCAGCGCCGACGTCGAACCCCGGATGCTGCTGGTGCACTTCCTGCGGGACCAATTGCGGCTCACCGGAACCCACTGGGGCTGCGACACCTCCAACTGCGGCACCTGCGTGGTGTCGGTCGACGGCCAGCCGGTCAAGTCGTGCACCATGCTGGCCGCGATGGCCTCCGGGCATGACATCCGCACCGTCGAGGGCCTGGCCGACGGCGCCACGCTCGACCCGGTGCAGGAGGGCTTCATGCAGTGCCACGGCCTGCAGTGCGGGTTCTGCACGCCGGGCATGATGATCACCGCCCGGGCGCTGCTCGACGAGAACCCCGATCCCACCGAGGACGAGATCCGCGAGGCCATCTCCGGGCAGATCTGCCGCTGCACCGGCTACACCACGATCGTCCGCTCGATCCAGTGGGCGGCCAAGCATGCGAACGAGGAGGTGCAGGCGTGACAACTGCCGAATCCCGGCTGCCCGCCGGGGGCGTCGAGCAGCGGCCCGAGGACACCGCCGACAACGACAAGAAGCCATGCGGCTACGGCCGGATGCTCCGCAAGGAGGATCCCCGCTTCATCCGCGGCCGCGGCAACTACGTCGACGACGTCCAGTTGCCGGGCATGTTGCACCTGGCGATCCTGCGGTCGCCCTACGCGCACGCCAAGATCAACGGCATCGACACCACCGCCGCCCAGGCCCACCCGAAGGTCAAGGCCGTTATCACGGGCGCGGATCTGGCCGAGAAGGGCCTCGCCTGGATGCCGACCCTGTCCAACGACGTCCAGGCCGTGCTGGCCACCGATAAGGTGCGTTTCCAGGGCCAGGAGGTGGCGTTCGTCGTCGCCGAGGACCGGTACTCCGCGCGAGATGCCCTCGAACTCATCGACGTCGACTACGAGCCAATCGATCCGGTGATCGACGTACGCACGGCACTGGACCCCTCGGCACCGGTGATCCGCACCGACCTCGAGGGCAAGGCCGACAACCACTGCTTCGACTGGGAGACCGGTGACGAGGCCGCCACCGACGCCGTGTTCGCCAAGGCCGACGTCGTCGTCAAGCAGGAGATCGTCTATCCCCGAGTGCATCCCGCGCCGATGGAGACCTGCGGGGCTGTCGCCGACCTCGATCCGGTGAGCGGCAAGCTGACCCTGTGGTGCACCACCCAGGCCCCGCACGCGCACCGCACCGTGTACGCGTTGGTCGCCGGGCTGCCGGAGCACAAGATCCGCATCATCGCCCCCGACATCGGCGGCGGCTTCGGCAACAAGGTGCCGATCTACCCCGGATACGTCTGCGCCATCGTCGCCTCGCTGGTGCTGGGCAAGCCGGTCAAGTGGATGGAGGACCGCAGCGAGAACCTGACTTCCACCGGGTTCGCGCGGGACTACGTCATGGTCGGCGAGATCGCGGCCACCAAGGAGGGCAAGATCCTCGCGATCCGCTCCACCGTGCTGGCCGATCACGGCGCCTTCAACGGTGTCGCCGCCCCGATCAAGTACCCGGCCGGCTTCTTCGGGGTGTTCACCGGCAGCTACGACATCGAGGCCGCGTACTGCCACATGACCGCCGTGTTCACCAACAAGGCGCCCGGTGGGGTGGCGTACGCCTGCTCCTTCCGGATCACCGAGGCGGTATATTTCGTCGAACGGCTGGTCGACTGCCTGGCCTATGACCTCAAGATGGACCCGGCCGAGTTGCGGCTGCGAAACCTGTTGCGGCCCGAGCAGTTCCCCTACAAGAGCAAGACCGGCTGGGTGTACGACTCCGGCGACTACGAAGCCACCATGCGGCTGGCCATGGACATGATCGGCTACGACAAGCTCCGCGCCGAGCAGGCCGAGAAGCGTAAGCGCGGCGAGCTGATGGGTATCGGCATGTCGTTCTTCACCGAGGCGGTCGGCGCCGGGCCCCGCAAGGACATGGACATCCTCGGCCTGGGCATGGCCGACGGGTGCGAGCTGCGCATCCACCCCACCGGCAAAGCGGTGCTTCGGCTTTCGGTGCAGACCCAGGGGCAGGGCCACGAGACGACGTTCGCGCAGATCGTCGCCGAGGAACTCGGCATCCCGCCCGAGGACATCGACGTCGTGCACGGCGACACCGACCAGACGCCGTTCGGTCTGGGCACCTACGGCAGCCGTTCCACCCCGGTCTCGGGTGCGGCAGCAGCGTTGGTGGCGCGCAAGATTCGCGACAAGGCGCAGATCATCGCCTCCGGCATGCTGGAGGCCTCGGTCGCCGACCTGGAATGGGAGAAGGGCTCCTTCCACGTCAAGGGCGACCCGTCGGCATCGGTCACCATCCAGGACATCGCCATGCGGGCGCACGGCGCCGGTGACCTGCCCCAGGGAATCGAGGGCGGCCTCGACGCCGAGGTCTGCTACAACCCGGAGAACCTGACCTACCCCTACGGCGCCTACTTCTGCGTGGTGGACGTCGACCCGGGAACCGCGGTGGTCAAGGTGCGTCGCTTCCTCGCCGTCGACGACTGCGGCACTCGCATCAATCCGATGATCATCGAGGGGCAGGTGCACGGCGGCATCGTCGACGGCATCGGCATGGCGCTGATGGAGATGATCGCCTTCGACGAGGAGGGCAACTGCCTGGGCGGCTCGCTGATGGACTACCTGATCCCGACCGCGGTGGAGGTGCCGCATCTGGAGACCGGGCACACCGTGACCCCGTCCCCGCACCACCCGATCGGTGCCAAGGGTGTCGGGGAGTCGGCCACGGTCGGCTCGCCCCCCGCGGTGGTCAACGCCGTCGTCGATGCGTTGGCGCCCTTCGGTGTTCGTCATGCCGACATGCCGCTGACCCCGTCGCGGGTGTGGGAGGCCATGCAGGGCCGCGCCACTCCGCCGATCTGAGGAATGCGCAACTGACATGGTGACCATCGCCGACCGGGTCCGGCAGCTGCTGGGCGAACGCAGGCCGTTCGTGCACGCCACCGTGGTGCGCGCCCAGCAGCCGACCTCGGCCCGGCCGGGGGACGAGGCGATCCTGTTGGCGGACGGCACCATCGAGGGCTTCCTCGGGGGGCAGTGCGCGCAGAACTCGGTGCGTAAGGCCGCGCTGGGGGCGCTGCAGGCGGGGCAGAGTGTGCTGTTGCGGGTGTTGCCCGACGGCGACGTCCACTTCCCCGACGCCCCCGGCGCCTGTGTCGTGGTCAATCCCTGCCTGTCCGGCGGTGCGCTGGAGATCTTCCTCGCCCCACAGATCCCGCCGCCGCTGATCCGGATCTGCGGGTCCACTCCGATCGCCGAAGCGCTGGCGGGGGTGTGCGCCGTGCTCGGCTATCAGGTCCGCCGTGACTCGCCCGGTGCGGGTGGATGCGGGGGGGCGACGGCGGTGGTGATCGCCACCCACGGCGGTGCCGAGGCGGAGATGATCCGCTCGGCGTTGGACGCCGGCGTCGGTTACGTGGGTCTGGTGGCCAGCCGGGTGCGCGGCGCCGCGGTGCTCGGCGAGTTGGCGCTGTCGGAATGTGAACGCGCCCGCGTGCACACCCCGGTGGGATTGCCGATCGGCGCCAGGACTCCCGGTGAGATCGCGGTTTCGATTGCGGCCGAGGTCATCTCCGGGATCCGCACCGGCGAAGTGGCCGTCGCGCCGCAGCCCGCCCAGGACGCGGTGACGACGGCGGTGGATCCGGTCTGTGGAATGACCGTCACCGTCGGTCCCGACACCCAGCATCTGCACGTCGACGGCGAGGACTTCTGGTTCTGCTGCCCCGGCTGTCGGACGAAGTTCGCGGCGGAGCGGTCCGGCGCATGACCCGGTTGACCGGTGTGGCGCTGGCCGCCGGGCGGTCTCGCCGGCTCGGACGACCGAAACAACTTCTGCCCTATCGTGATTCGACGGTGCTGGATCAGACACTCCAGAAGGCGCTCCGGTGTGGCTTCGACCAGCTGATCGTCACCTTCGGCGGGGCCGCCGACGAGGTGCGTCGGGTGGTGCCGCTGGACGGGCCGGTGCCTCTCGACGTGGACACCTGGGACGAGTACGCGCGTCTGCCGGCGGCGGTGGCACCGTGACGTTCGGTGATGTCGGTGAGGTGATCCGGCGCTTCGACGAGCAGGGTTATCTGCTCGACGAGGGCACCGCGTCGGCGTTCTATCTGGCGACCGCGTTGAATCGGCCCCTGCTGCTGGAGGGCGAGCCCGGTGTCGGCAATACCACTGCGGCGAAAGCCCTTGCCGCCGTGATGGACACACCGTTGATCAGGCTCCAGTGTTACGAGGGCCTGACGGCCGCCGAGGCGCTCTACGACTGGAACTATCAACGTCAGCTGCTCAGCATCCGGCTGGCCGAGGCCCGGGGCGCCGCCATCGAGGAGTCCGATCTCTACGGTGAGACCTATCTGGTGGACCGGCCGATCCTGGCCTGCGTGCGCCATCGCGGCCCCCGGCCACCGGTGCTGCTCATCGACGAGATCGACCGTGCCGACGACGAATTCGAGGCGCTGCTGCTGGAGTTCCTCGGTGAGTCCTCGGTGACGGTGCCCGAACTGGGCACATTCGTCGCGGAGGTGCCACCGGTGACGGTGCTGACCTCCAACCGCAGTCGCGATCTGCACGACGCGCTGCGCCGACGCTGCCTGTACCACTGGATCGACTACCCGCGCCCGGAGCGGGCCGCCGCGATCGTGCGCCGCTCGGTGCCCGGGGCGACCACGGCGCTCATCGAGCACGCCACCCAGTTCGTCGGGCGCGCCCGCGATCTCGACCTGGACAAGCCGCCCGGCGTCGCCGAAACGATCGACTGGGTCGCCGCGCTGGTGACGCTCGGGGTGGGTGATCTCGTCGACCCGGCCGCGGCGGCCGCGCTGAGCGCCCTGGGCAAGACCCCCGACGACAGCACCGCCCTTCACGAAGCGTTCACTGATTACCGCGCCCAACTGGCCACCGGATGAGGGAGATTCCATGAAGATCGCCAACGAGTTCACCGTGAGTGTCCCGATCGAGCGGGCCTGGGAGGTCCTGACCGATATGGAGCAGGTGATCCCGTTGATGCCCGGTGCCCAGCTGGTCGGGCACGAGGGTGAGGACTACCTCGGCAAGGTCAAGGTCAAGGTCGGCCCGGTCACCAGTGAGTTCAGCGGCAAGGCCCACTTCGTCGAGCGGGACGAGTCCACCCACCGCGCGCTGATCGACGGCCGCGGCAAGGAGGCGCGTGGCACCGGCAACGCCGCCGCCACGGTCACCCTGCAATTGCACGAGTCCGGCGACCACACCCGGGTCACCGTCGACACCGATCTCAAGATCGTCGGCAAGCTCGCCCAGTTCGGCAGCGGCATGCTCCAGCAGGTGTCGGAGAAGTTGCTCGGCCAGTTCGTCGACGCCCTGGAGGCCAAGCTGGCCGAGGGTAACGCGCCGGCCGCCGCGGCCGAGCCGGCTGCCGCCGCGGCTGCACCGGTCGCTGCCGCCGCGCCCCCGCAAGTGGTGGCGGTTCCCGAACCGGAACCGATCGACCTGCTCGACCTGGCCGGTGGCGGCGCGATCCAGAAGTACGCGATCGCCGGGGTGGCGGCACTGGTGGTGCTGCTGCTGATACTGGTGCTCCGGCGGCGGCATCGGGCATGACCGCACCGGCGTTGCTGCGTGGGGTCGACCTGGCCGCGTTCGCAGTGGCGCTGGTGATGCGGCTGCGTGCCGCGGGAGTGGCGGTATCGGCCAGCGGGCCAACGGGGTTCGTCGCGGCGATGAGAACACTGGTGCCCGTGACGCGCACCCAGCTGTACTGGGCGGGGCGGCTGACCCTGGTCAACCGCGCCGAGGATGTCACGGCGTTCGACGCGGTCTTCGAGGCGGTGTTCGCCGACGCGGTGCTCCCGGTGGACCCGGTGTCGCTCAAGGCGCAGCGCGGTGCGTCGGCCGCCGCGGTGCCCGTGTCCGGGCATCGGGAGGGCACTGGTCCGCAGAGCGAAGGCCTGCCATGGACGCCCCGCCCGCCGTCACTGCGCGCAAGCGCTGCGGCCGAAGATGCCGTCGCCATCCCCGACGTGTTGCCCAGCCGCATCGTGGCCCGCGCGGAGGAACCGTTCGAGAAGTTCGACGACGACGACCTGCGACTGATCGGGACCTGGCTGGAGCAGAGCGCCGCGCACTGGCCGACGCGCCGCAGCATGCGGACCGAGCCACACCACGGCGGTAAGCACATTGACCTGCGCGCTACGCTGCGGCGCTCGCGCACCACCGGTTTCGAGCCGGTCGAACTGGCCCGCACTCGGCCCCGTCGCCCGCGCCGCAGACTGGTGCTGGTGTGCGACGTCAGCCGCTCGATGCAGCCCTACGCGGCGATCTACCTCCACTTGATGCGGGCAACGGCGTTGCGGCAGATAGGCTTTCGGCCGGACGTCTTCGCCTTCTCGACCGCGTTGACCCGGCTGACGCCGGTCCTCGCGCACCGCTCGCCCGAGGTGGCACTGGCGAGGGCCAACGCCAAGGTGGTCGACCGCTACGGCGGAACCCACCTGGGCCGCTCGATCCATGAACTGCTCGCGCCACCGCACGGCAGCGCGTTGCGTGGCGCGGTGGTGGTGGTGGCTTCGGACGGCTGGGACAGCGACCCGCCGGAGGTCCTCGACCACGCGCTGGCCCGGCTCAAACGCCGTGCGGCGCATCTGGTCTGGCTCAATCCGCGCGCCGCGGCGCCCGGCTTCCAACCGCTGGCCGGCTCGATGGCCGTCGCGCTGCCGTACTGCGATGTGTTCCTGCCCGCCCACTCGCTGGCGGGGCTCCGGGATCTCTTCGCCGCCCTGCCCCGGCTGTAGTTGACGAACTCGTCAACACGGGATCGCCCTTGGCGCTTGCTGTGTGACCGCCGTGGGTGGTCCCCATCAGGTGCAGGGCGAAGGGACCCCGCCCTTCATCATTTGCTGCCGATCCGCGACGAGTTGTGATTTGATTGCGAAAGCAAATAATGCGGCCCAGTCGACATGGTTCGCGCAGACAGCGACCGGTGCGCTGCCTATTCTCTGCACAGCGGTGCGACCGAAGGGGAAATCGTCGATGAAGAACATTGCGACCATGGCGACGGTGGGGCTGGCAACGGTTTCGGTGAGTCTCGTGCTGGTCGGCTGTTCGTCCGCCACGAAGACCGACAAGCCCGCGACGTCGACGTCGGCAACCGCCGCCACATCGTCGAGTGCGGCACCGTCGACGTCCGCAGCGGCCTTCGGCCCGGCCAAGACGATCAACGACTACATCACCGAGAACAAGATCGCTGAGACGCCGATCAAGCCGGACGAGCCGGGTACGCCGAACTTCGACTTCCCGTTCCCGCCCGGCTGGAGCCTGGCCGGTGACAAGACGCCGGACTGGGCCTACGGCGCCATCGTCTACGACAAACCCGAAGACCCGAACGACCCGCCCGCGATGATCGCGATCGCCTCCAAGCTGACCGGCGACGTGGATCCGGCGAAGATCCTGCAGTACGCCCCGGGTCAGCTGCAGAACCTGCCCGACTTCAAGCCGATCGGCGACCCCGAGAACGTGAAGATGAGCGGTTTCGACGCGAACCAGTCCGCCGGCACCTACACCTTCAACGGTGTGCCCCGGGTGGTCGCTCAGAAGACCATCGTCATCCCCGGCAAGGACGCGCTGTTCGTCCTGCAGCTCAATGCCGATGCCCGTCAAAGCGAGGAAAACGTGGTGATCGACGCCGCCAAGCTCATCGACGAGCAGACCAAGATCACCGCGTAGCGAGCGACGGAGAACATCGACATGAAAATCGGAACCAAGGCTTCCAAGCTCGTCGTCGCCGGCCTCGGCACGTGGATGCTGGCGCCGTTCGCGCTGATGGGCGCCGCGCCGTCGGCAACGGCAGGAACCTGCCCGGGCGGCCAGGTGCTCGACACCAGGACAGGAATCTGCTGGTCGGAGAACTCGCCGAGCAACAGCTACGGCGGTTCGGGCAACATCCCATGCCTGCCGGGCCGGTTGGGGCTGTGCCTCGGTGCGCTGCAGAACACCCCGCTTCCGGGCGCCGCACTGCAGCCGCAGGCCCCGGCCGGGGCCAACCGCGTCTGGCCCTGACGGGTTTAGTGTCCGTCTAGTCGCCGGTGGCCGGCCTGCGGCGGGCCAACAGGTTGCGGCCCACCGTGATGACCCCGGGCAGGATCGACAGGACGACGATCAGCAGGATCATCAGCTCGAGGTGGTTCTTGACGAACGGGACGTTGCCCAGGAAGTAGCCCAGCAGCGTCACGCCCGCGCCCCAGGCGATGCCGCCGATGATGTCGAACCCGAGGAACAGCGGGTAGCGCATGTAGGACACCCCGGCCAGCACCGGGGTGAACGTCCGGACGATCGGCACGAAGCGGGCCAGGATGATCGTCTTCGGGCCGTGCCTCTCGAAGAAGGCGTGCGATTCGGTCACGTAGTGCTTCTTGAAGAAGCGCGAGTCCTCTTTGTCGAACAGCGCCGGCCCGATGCGGCGGCCGATGAAGTAGGCGCACTGGTCGCCCAGGACCGCGACCACCGCGACGCAGATCACCCGCACCCAGATGTTGACCGGCGGGCTGGGGGCGGCGGCCAGCAGGCCACCGGTGCACAGCAACGAATCGCCCGGCAGCAGGGGGAACAGCAGGCCGGTCTCGATGAAGACGATGACCAGAATGCCCGGCAGCACCGCGGAGGCGAACAGCCCGCCCTCGCCGAGCCAGTACATCGGGTCCAAGATGCTCGGCAGGGCCATCACGGTGGTGGTCATGACGCCCGACCCTACCTGGCGGTGGCGGCGCCACGAGCGCGGCTCTTTGCCATACTTCTTCTGACAGCCGCATCAGGAGAGGAAGTTCCATGCCCATCGCCACGCCAGAGGTCTACGCGGAGATGCTGGCCCGCGCCAAGGAACACTCGTTCGCCTTTCCGGCGATCAACTGTGTCGGATCCGAGAGCGTCAACGCCGCCATCAAGGGCTTCGCCGACGCCGGCAGCGACGGCATCATTCAGTTCTCCACCGGCGGTGCGGAATTCGCGTCCGGTCTGGGCGTCAAGGACATGGTGACGGGTGCCGTGGCCCTGGCGGAGTTCGCCCATGTGATCGCCGAGAAGTACCCGATCACCGTCGCGCTGCACACCGACCACTGCCCCAAGGACAAGCTGGACACCTATGTGCGGCCGCTGCTGGCCGTCTCGGCCGAGCGGGTGGCCAAGGGTGCCAACCCGCTGTTCCAGTCGCACATGTGGGACGGCTCGGCGGTGCCGATCGACGAGAACCTCTCGATCGCCCAGGAACTGTTGAAGCAGGCCGCGGCCGCCAAGATCATCCTTGAGGTCGAGATCGGCGTCGTCGGCGGTGAAGAGGATGGTGTCGAGGCCGAGATCAACGAGAAGCTCTATACCAGCCCGGAGGACTTCGAGAAGACCATCGCCGCCCTGGGTGCCGGCGAGCACGGCAAGTACCTGCTGGCAGCGACCTTCGGCAACGTCCACGGGGTGTACAAGCCGGGCAATGTGGTGCTCAAGCCCGAGGTGCTGGCCGAGGGTCAGCGCGTCGCGTCGGCCAAACTCGGCCTGGCCGAGGGCTCGAAGCCGTTCGACTTCGTGTTCCACGGCGGTTCCGGATCGCTGAAGTCGGAGATCGAGGATGCGTTGAAGTACGGCGTCGTGAAGATGAACGTCGACACCGACACCCAGTACGCCTTCACCCGGCCGGTCGCCGCGCACATGTTCACCAACTATGACGGTGTGCTGAAGGTGGACGGCGAGGTCGGCAACAAGAAGACCTATGACCCGCGCAGCTACCTGAAGAAGGCCGAGGCCGGCATGTCCGAGCGGGTGGTGGAGGCGTGCAACGACCTGCACAGCGCGGGCCGGAGTGTGTCAGCGGGCTGAACGCGGTGAGGCCCGCAATCGGGTTCAGCGGGCTGAACGCGGGCGGCGCGGTCTGCCGGGTGACATGTGTTGTGCCCGGCTCTGAGCGACTTTCCGCGCCGGCGCCACAGGGTGTCGAGCGATAGTCGCTCGTAGCCGGGCAAAAGTAGTGCCCCTCCACAGAGCTAGGACGCCTGGCAGATCTTCCACTGGTTGTCGCGGAACTGCAGATCGAAGCTCCGGGTGGAGCGGGTGGCCGGATCGAAGGCCATGTACGAGGTGACGTTGGCCTCGGCGTGATCTCCGTTGACGACGACCTCGTCGATGCTGGCGACCACCGGGTACTGCCGGGCCGCAGCCACCCGGGCGTGCGTGTCGGACCACGAGCTTTCGTCGTAGTTGACGTAGTTGTCCCGGGTCTGGCCGCAGGTGATGCCGCGCAACGTCGCCAGGTCGCCCTGCTGCACCGCGCTGTCGTAATTCTGGATGGTGCTGCGCACCATCTCCTCCTGGGAGACCTTCGGAGCGTTGTCGTTGGTCAGCAGGATCGTGACCAGGGCGGCCAGCCCCACCAGCACCGCGACCACCAGGACGGCGACGATCACCCACCCCCAGCTGCGCCGGCGCGCCGTCCGTTCACCGCTGGCGGGGATGGCCTGTGGGCCTGCGGCGCGCGGGGCGTCGACGGCCGCGAAAACCTCGGTGGGGGCGGCGAAGACCTCGGTCTCGGGATCCGGCGGCGGCCGGTTGATGATTTGGGTCGAGCCCGCATCGAATCCCGGTGCGGTGAAACGGCGTTCGGTGGACACCGGGGCCGCCTCGGTAGGCTCGTCGGCCGACTGTGGGTCGGCCCGTGGGGGTTCGACGGGTTCGGCTGCGTCGTCGTGGTCGGGCCCGGATGGGTTCGACATGGCGTGCTGCGATTCTCCTTGACAGGTCTGGTTGGTATGAACCCTAGCGCGGCCGACGATGCGCGGCGGGACGCCGCGTGGAGGAGTCGCGCAATCGGGTCGGGCGCGGCCGACGATGCCCGGCGGGACACCGCGTGGTGGAGTCGCGCAATCGGGTCGGGCGCGGGTGGGGCCACCGCCGCGCGCTGGCACCGGCACAATGAGTCCATGACCTCGTTTGGTGACCTCCTCGGACCGGAACCCGTCCTGCTGCCCGGCGACACCGAGGCCGAAGCGGAACTGGAGGCCGGCGAGAACCCGGCCATCGTGGCCGCCGCGCACCCGGCGTCGTCGGTGGCGTGGGCGGCGCTGGCGGAGGAGGCACTGGCCGAAGACAAGGCCATCACCGCCTACGCCTACGCCCGGACCGGCTACCACCGCGGGCTCGACCAACTGCGGCGCAACGGGTGGAAGGGGTTCGGTCCCGTCCCGTACCGCCACGAGCCGAACCGAGGTTTCCTCCGCTGCGTCGCCGCACTCGCTCGAGCGGCCGACACCATCGGGGAAACCGACGAATTCGCCCGCTGCCTGGACCTGCTCGACGACTGCGATCCGGCGGCCCGGATCGAACTCGGCCTGAGCTAGCCGCTCACCAGTCGGTCTGACCCGGGCAGTCGTCCGCGCAGCCGGGCGGCTCGACCTGCACGGTGGAATGGTCCAGACCGCGCGCGGCCAGCAGCGCGCGGGCGTCGTCGAGCACCCGGTCGGAGTCCCCGGAGCTGGTCAGGTGCGCGGTCACCATGTCCTTGCCGGGTACCAGCGTCCACACGTGCAGGTCGTGAACCTCGGTGACGCCGTCGACGGCGGCCAGCGCCGAACGCAATTCCTCGACGTCGATGTGGCGCGGGGACGACTCCGACAGGATGTGCAGCGCCGCGCGGGCCAGGCCGATGGCACGGGGCAGCACCCACAGCGCGACGAACACCGCCACCACCACGTCGGCGTAGGGCCAGCGGGTGGTCACCGTGACGATGCCGGCGATCAGCACGCCGATACTGCCCACGGTGTCGGCCACCACCTCCATGTAGGCGCCCTTGACGGCCAGGCTGCTTTCGGAGTGCGACCGCAGCAGCAGGACCACGGCCGCGTTGGCGACCAGACCGGCCACCGCCACCACGATCATCGGCACCCCGGGAATCTCCGGCGCGTTGCCGAGGCGCTCGATCGCCTCGTAGAGGATGAATCCGGCGACCCCGAGCAGCAGCACCGCGTTGGCGACGGCGGTGAACACCTCGGCGCGATGCCAGCCGTACGTGCGCGCCGCCGAGGCAGGGCCGTGGCGGGCGAGCAGGACGGCGGTAAGCCCCATGAACATGGCCACCAGGTCGGTCAGCATGTGTCCGGCGTCGGCCAGTAGCGCGATCGAGCCGATCAGCAGTGCGGTCGTGAGTTCGATGGCGAAGAAGACCGTGAGGATTCCCGCCGCGATGAGCATCCGGCTCACCCGGGTGTCACCGTGGCTGTGGTCGTGTCCGGCTCCCATACCAGGAATATATGCATAGAAGCGCATATATCGCAAGGGGACACGGTCCCCGATCGGATAACCGCGAACCGGCCGACGTTTTCAAAATTTTGCATACCATCCGGAATGTAAGTTGAGTCCAAAACCGTCGATGAGTAGGGTTCAGCCCGTGCCGAAGTCCGCATCACCGCCGCGCCGAACTCAGGAGGAGCGCAGTGCGGCCACCCGCGGGCGCATCCTGGACGCGACCGTCAGGTGCCTGACGAAGTACGGCTATGCGAACACCACCACGCCACGGATCGCCGAGGAGGCGGGGCTGACCCGTGGCGCGCAGGTGCACCACTTCGGCTCCAAGCACGAGTTGATGACGGCCGCCATGCACCACATGACGGCCCAGACCGTCGCCACCGTGGTGGCCGATTTCCGGCGAGGTATGAGGTCGGCCGGCGACCCGATCGGGGCCGTGCTAGACCTGCTCTGGGACACCCACCATGCCGGGGGATTCGTTCCGGTGGTTGAACTTTGGGTGGCGGGACGCACCGATCCGCCGTTGGCTCGCGAGGTCGCCACATTCGCGCCGATCATGACCAGCGCGGTGACTGCGGCGGTACTGGAGTCGGTTCCCGGTCATCTTCATGAGGCGATGCTGGACTTCGTCTACACCGCGATGGACACCCTGCGCGGGATCCTGATTCCCGCTTTCGTTGAGATCGACCAGTCGCTGACCAGGCGGCGCTGGGACCGTGCGGCGGCCGGCATGCGGCGGATGGTCGATCCGGCACTCGGCGACTGGCTGGCCACCCAAGCTGGCTGACGGCACCGCCAGGTGGGGCCTTAAGTCACTTGCTCACTCACATACATGCCGTTATGTTTATGACACCTACGGGGGTATGCGGCGGTAGTCCGGCGGAGCAGCGGTTCGAGGGGTCCGCTGTCGGCCGGGCTCACGTCCAGGCCGACCAGAACCGGGTCAGTTGCGCGCCGATCGACGCCAGGAAGCTCGGCACCCCGGACAGATCAAAGAACCAGTAGACCACCGAGAAGAACCAGTGGTTCACCATCGGCGCCAGCAGCAGCACGATCAGGATCAGGAAGCCGAACTGCTTGGCTGGCTGCACGGCGCGCTGGGTCTCCGGGCTCAGGTGTGGCTCCAGCGCTCCGTACCCGTCCAGGCCCGGGATCGGCAGCAGGTTCAAGAGCAACGCGGTGATCTGCAGGAACGCTAGGAAGGCCACGGCCGACCAGAACACGCCGTGACCGGGGTCGTAGAGCAGCCGCGTCGCCAGCAGCAGCGCGACCGCGAGTACCAGGTTGGCCAAGGGCCCGGCCAGGTTCACCAGGGTGCGCTGGCGGGGCGTCATGAACCCGGTGCGCACGTACACCGCACCACCGGGCAGGCCGATCCCGCCCAGGGCGATGAACAGCAGCGGCAGTCCCAGCGAGAGCAGCGGACTGGAGTATTTCAGCGGGTTGAGCGTCAGATAGCCGCGCACGGCGACGTCGTGGTCGCCGAAGCGCCAGGCGGTGTAGGCGTGGCCGAACTCGTGCAGGCACAGCGACACCAGCCAGCCGGCGATGACGAAGGTGACCACCCCGAAGTAGGCGAGTGGCCGCACCTCTGCCGCGGCCAGCCACGCCAAGACCCCGCCGAGCACGGTTACACCGACGATGACCAGGAAGATCGGGCTCGGGCGCACCGAGGACTGGCGTATTGGGCGGACGTTCACGCCACGAAACTACCCGGTGCTGTCGACCAGCACGGACGAGTCGGCGAGCCCGGTCAACCGACCCGCAGCCACCCAGTCGTGTGCCGATAAAACGTCGAGCGGGTGACCTCGCGCGGCGCCGGAACCCCGTCCCGCACCACCCGCGCGCCGATGGTGCCGAGCTGGGCGGCCCGGCCACTGCGCCAGCGGCGGGGGCCCACCCCGCCGCCCAACACCGTCGCGCGCAGCCCCGGCATCGCTGCCGTCGGCTCGATCCGCACCCCGCTCACCTCCCCGTCGAACAGCAGATCGTCGTCGATCACGGCCTCGCCGTGCAGTGCTCGGGCGCCGTCCGGCGGCAGCCACAACGCGCTACCGACGACCACCGTTCCGGTGTCGTCACGGATCAGCGGCACCCGTTGTGCCACGGTGCTTCTCGCACGGCGGGCCCCCAGGCGTCCGGGCGTGTGCGCAACCTCGATGTCGAGCCGGTCGAGGCGTATCAGCCGGGTCAGCACCGTCGCCAAATCGGCGTCGTCACCGACCACAACCACCCGGCGAACGGCCTCGATGGCGACGTCGACGTCGGCCCCGGCGGCGATCTCATGACAGGCCAGCGCGGCCAGTCCCGGGGCGGTCCGGCGGCCCCCGAATCGCAAAACCGCGATCTGCTTGTTGGTCAACGACACTCCTGGCAGCTCGCTCCGATAGGGTGGGTCACCGGCTGGACCGTGTTTTTATGCAGATCAGGCGGGAGATTACGCCATGCCGGCAATCGTCCTCATCGGCGCCCAATGGGGTGACGAGGGCAAAGGGAAGGCCACCGATCTTCTCGGTGGTCGTGTGCAGTGGGTGGTGCGCTACCAGGGCGGTAACAACGCCGGGCACACGGTGGTGCTACCGACGGGGGAGCATTTCGCGCTGCACCTGATCCCCTCGGGCATCCTGACCGCCGGGGTCACCAACGTGATCGGGAACGGCGTCGTCGTCGACGCGGGCGTGCTACTCACCGAGCTGCGCGGTCTGGACGACCGTGGGGTCGACACCTCACGGCTACTGATCTCCGCCGACGCCCATCTGCTGATGCCGTACCACGTCGCCATCGACAAGGTCACCGAGCGGTACATGGGCAGCAAGAAGATCGGCACCACCGGTCGCGGCATCGGTCCGTGCTACCAGGACAAGATCGCCCGCATCGGGATCCGGGTGGCCGACGTGCTCGACGAGGCCTCGCTGGCCGCCAAGGTGGCCGCCGCGCTGGACTTCAAGAATCAGGTGCTGGTCAAGATCTACAACCGCAAGGCGCTGGACCCGCACGAGGTCGTGGAGACCCTGCTGGCCCAGGCCGAGGGGTTCAACCACCGCATCGCCGACACCCGGCTGCTGCTCAACAGCGCGCTGGAAGCCGGCGAGACAGTACTGCTCGAGGGGTCGCAGGGCACCCTGCTCGACGTCGACCACGGCACCTATCCCTATGTGACGTCGTCCAATCCCACCGCGGGTGGCGCGGCGGTGGGTTCGGGCGTCGGGCCGACACGCATCACCACGGTGCTCGGGATTCTCAAGGCCTACACCACCCGGGTCGGTTCGGGTCCGTTCCCCACCGAGCTGTTCGACGAGAGCGGCGAGTATCTGGCCAAGACCGGCGGCGAGGTGGGTGTCACGACGGGCCGCCGCCGCCGCTGCGGTTGGTTCGACGCCGTGATCGCCCGCTACGCCACCCGGGTCAACGGCATCACCGACTACTTCCTGACCAAGCTCGACGTGTTGTCCAGCCTGGAGACGGTGCCGGTCTGCGTCGGTTACACGGTGGACGGCAAGCGCACGAACGAGATGCCGATGACCCAGAGCGACATCGCCCGCGCCGAACCGATCTACGAGGAACTGCCGGGCTGGTGGGAGGACATCTCCGGGGCTCGGGAGTTCGACGACCTGCCGGCCAAGGCCCGCGACTACGTGCTGCGACTCGAAGAGCTTGCCGGAGCCCATGTTTCGTGCATCGGCGTGGGGCCGGGCCGTGATCAGACCATCGTGCGCCGGGACGTGCTGGCGCCGCGGGTATGAGTGATGAGCGCTCGCGCGAAGAGCAGATAGCCCGAGATCCGCATCTGGAGGACCCGGAGTACGACCGGCACGGCGGCTTTCCGAAGTTCGAACCCGCGGACCCCGGGCCGGGATTCGGCCGGTTCGTCGAGGCCATGCGCCGCCTGCAGGACCTCGCGGTGTCGGCCGACCCCGACCGGGACACCTGGTCTGACGCGGCCGACCGCGTCGAGGAGCTCGTGGCCCTGCTGGACCCGTTCGAGGCGCCCGAGGGGGTCGGACCGGCCAACCGGGTGCCGAGCCTGCCCGGCGCGGGCAGCCTGCTGATGGCGCCCTACCGGGTCTCGAAGTTCAAGCCCGACGACGTTGAGTTCACCGTGCAGTTCAGCCGCTTCCACGTCGGCGGCAACAACGCCGTGCACGGTGGTGTGTTGCCGCTGATGTTCGACTCGATGTTCGGCATGGTCATCCACGCCAGCGGCCGCCCGATCAGCCGCACCGCCTTCCTGCACGTCGACTACCGCAACGTCACTCCGATCGACGTGCCGTTGACGGTGCGGGGCTGGCTGGACCACGCCGAGGGCCGCAAGGCGTTCGTCAAGGCCGAGATGACCGACCCGGACGGGAAACTGCTCGCCGAGGCGCACGGCCTGATGGTGCGTCTGCTGCCCGGCCAGCCCTGACATCTGTCACCATGGCGGCGTGGTGGAACATCGATCGCGAACGCTCAAGGCACTGACCACCCCGCGGGCTGCCGCCCTGGCCGGCGTCCTGTTCGCGCTGCTGTTCGGAACGGTCATCATCCTCATCCGAACCTCGCTGCCGGAGGGCGGTTCGCCCGGGTCGCAGTGGCTCGACGCCGGCAGCGCGAAGATGGACCTGGCGGCCAAGCTGATGCCCTTCGCCGGTATCAGCTTCCTGTGGTTTATCGGCGTGATCCGTGACGGCTTCGGCCGATACGAGGACCGGTTCTTCTCGACGGTGTTCCTGGGCAGCGGGATCCTGTTCCTGGCGATGATGTTCGCCACGGCGGCGGTCGGGGCGGGCCTGGCGGACAGCAACCTCGCGGAGGGCGGTCTCGAGGCTCACACCGACGTCGCGCTGTTCGGCCAGATGACGGTGCTGGCGCTGTCCAAGACGTACGCGGTGAAGATGGCCGCCGTCTTCATGATGTCGTTGGCCACCATCTGGTTGCGCACCGAGTTGATGCCGCGCTGGCTGGTGATCGTCACCTATCTTGCGGCGCTGGGCATCCTGGCCGCCAGTGGGCTGAACATGTGGATCGTGTTGTCCTTCCCGATCTGGGTGCTGATCGTCAGCGTGCTACTGCTCACGCGCGCAGGCGTTTTCGAACGGCACCGCGACGAGTACCAGAATCGCGATCGCTAGGGCGTCTCGATCTCGTCGCGTTTGAATGCCGGCCACCAGATCCGCGGGCCGATGAGGGTGAACAGCGCCGGGATGACCACCGTGCGCACCACGAAGGTGTCCAGCAGAATGCCCAGGCCCACGATGATGCCCAGCTGGGTCAGCACGATCAGCGGCAGCACGCCCAGTACGCAGAACACCGCGGCTAGAACGATTCCCGCGCTGGTGATCACCGCGCCGGTCGCCGACACCGCCCGCACGATGCCGGCCCGGGTGCCGTACATCGGAGTCTCCTCGCGGGCGCGGGTGACCAGGAAGATGGTGTAGTCCACGCCGAGGGCCACCAGGAACAGGAAGGCGAACAGTGGCGTGGTGATGTCCAGCGCCGGGAAGCCCAGCAGGTGCACGCTGACCCAACCGCCGAGGCCGAGTGCGGCCATCGTCGACAGCACGGTGGCGGCGACGAGCACCAGTGGCGCCACCGCGGCGCGCAGCAGCACGTAGAGCACCGCGAGCACCACGAGGAGGATGGCCGGGATCACCACCCACCGGTCGTGAATGGCGGCGTTGCGGGCATCCAGTGCCTGGGCGTCGGACCCGCCGACGAGGGCGCCAGGATCGGCCTTGTGCACCGAATCCCGAAGTTTCGCAACGGTATCGAATGCCGATGCGGATGCCGGCGCGGCGTCGATGACGACCTGCCATTGGGTGAGCCCGGTAGCGGACTGCCCGGCCGGGTTCGCCGAGACCACGCCGGGGGAGCCCTGGATGGCCGCGGTGATCGCGTCGGCCTTGTCGGTGGCGCCGATCACCCGGGTCGGGTCGGTCAGCCCGCCGGGGAAGTGCGCCGACAACGTCTTGAAGCCGGTGACCGAGTCGGCGCTGACCCGGAACTGGTCGATCTGGTTGAGTCCCACCGGTGTTGCCAACAGGCCGGTGGCCAGCACGGCGAGCACGGCGATCGATGCGACCGCCACCCGGGTGGCGTGCCGGGACACCCAGTCGGCGACGCGGTGCCAGGCGCCGGTGTCGGTGATCTGCTCGGCGCCGGGCTTGGGGACGAAGGGCCAGAACAACTTCCGGCCGAACAGCGCCAGCAACGGCGGCAGCGCCAGCAGCACGAAGATCGCCGCCACCAACAGTCCGGAAGCGGCCTGCACGCCGAGGCTGCGGGTGCTGGGTGAAGAGGCGAACAGCAAGGTCAGCAGCGCCAGCACCACGGTGGCGTTGCTGGCCACGATGGCCGGACCGGCGTGCCGGACCGCCGTTTGCAGCGCCTGGCGGTGATTGTCGCTGCGCCGCAACTCCTCTCGGTACCGCGAGATCAGCAACAGCGCATAGTTGGTGCCCGCACCGAACACCAGCACGCTGGTGATGCCGGACGTCGACCCGTCGGCCGTCATGCCGGTCGCCTGCGCAATGGTCGAGCCGACGACGGCGGCCACCCGATCGGCGAAGGCGATGACCAACAGCGGCACGAGCCACAGCACCGGGGAGCGGTAGGTGAGGATCAGTAGCAGCGCGACGACCGCGCCGGTGACGGCGAGCAGGGTGACGTTGGCGCCGGAGAAGGCATTGGCGATGTCGGCGCCGAAGGCGGGTCCGCCGGTGACGTTGACCACCAGATCGCCGGGCAGTCCGTCCTTGGCGGCGTCCCGCAGGGCCTTGACCCTGTCGCTGAGGGCGAACCCGGACAGCGTCGAGTCCAGCGGTATCGGGGCCAGTGCGGCCTTGCCGTCGGTGGACGGCACGATCGGGATCGGCGGGGCGGCAGCAGCCCCGCCGACGGCCAGCATGCGGCCCCGCGCGCCGTCGGCGGCGGCCAGGTCGGCGGGCGACAACTCCGCGCCGTCGCGCCGGGTGGCCACCAGGATGACCGGCGCCTGATCGCCGCCGGGGAAGTCCTTGAGCAGTGCGGCCGCCCTGGCCGACTCCGCGCCGGGGGGCAGTGACACCGGCGACTTGTCGGCCGAGGCGTTCTCCCCGAGCGCACCCATCAGGCCGCCGCCGATCAGCAGGACGGCCAGTGCCAGCACCCAGGAGAAGCGTCCGGAGAGCAGTCCGCCGATGCGTTCCCACAGCGGGCGGTGGAGTTCGGGCGCGCGATGCATGGGACCAGCATAGCTTCAATTTCTTAACAGTTCATCTACTTAACAGATATGCTGGTGGTCATGGAGCAGCGGCGGGCAGCGTTGGAGGCCGGGGTGGTCGCCGACGTTCAGGCGCTGTCCGCGGAGTCCGACCAGATCGGACGGGTGTTCGCCGGAACCCAGGACCTGTCCGCGAACGACTTCCGGGCGCTGCTGCACATCATGGTCGCCGAGAACGGCGGGCAGCCGCTGACCGCCGGCGAGCTGCGCACCCGGATGGGGGTGTCCGGGGCCGCGATCACCTACCTGGTCGAGCGGATGATCGAGTCCGGCCACCTCCGGCGGGAATCCGACCCGCGCGATCGGCGCAAGGTCATCCTGCGCTACGCCGACCACGGGGTCGCGGTGGGCGCGGAGTTCTTCACCCCGCTGGCTGACCACCTGCACCGCGCGCTGGCCGACCTGCCCGACGCCGACCTGGAGGCGGCCCGCCGGGTCTTCGCGGCGATCGCGACGGCGATGGGCGGCTTCCGCGCCGAGCTCTCGGCGCCGCCGGGGTAGCTCCGCCCCGCCCGCGGCCGAGCCCACCTATCCTTGGGCACCATGGCTGACCCAGGCGTGCGCGTGCTGCTCCTCGGTTCCGGCGAGTTGAGCCGGGAGCTGGTGCTGGCCTTCCAGCGGCTCGGCGCCACGGTCATCGCCGTCGACCGCTACGCCGAGGCCCCGGCGCACGGCGCCGCCGACGAGGCGCTGGTGGTGAAGATGACCGACCCGGACGAACTGACCGCCGTCATCGCCCGGGTGCAGCCGACGTACGTGGTGGTCGACACCAACGCAGTCGCCATCGACGCGCTGTCGGCGGCCGCCGAGGGTGGCTCCACTGAGGTGGTGCCCAGCGTCCGGGCCACCCGGCTGAGCCTGGACCGGGAGGGGATGCGCCGGCTGGCCGCCGACGAACTGGGCCTGCCCACCGCCCCGTTCTGGTTCGCCGGTTCGGTGGCCGAGTTGACCGCCATCGCCGAACACGCCGGCTTCCCGATGGTCGTCAAGCCGGTCATCGGAGTGCCCGGCGAGGGCGAGTCGGTGCTGCTGCGCCCCGAGGATGTCGAGCCGGCCTGGCAGCGCGCGATCGCCGCCGGGGGCCGGGTGACGCACAACCGGGTGTTGGCCGAGACGGTCGTGGAGATCGACTATGCGGTGACGCTGCTGACCGTGCACACCGACGGGCCCGACGGTCCCGCGCTGTTCTTCTGCGAACCGATCGGCCATCGCCAGGTCGACGGCGGCGTGCTGGAGTCGTGGCAGCCGCAACAGATGAGCGAGGCCGCACTGGGCGCGGCGAAGTCGGTGGCGGCCCGGATGGTCCGTGCCCTGGGCGGTCGTGGGGTCTTCGGCGTCGAGGTGCTGGTCCGCGGTGACGAGGTGTACTTCTCCGATGTCAGCGTGCGACCGCACGACAGTGGGCTGGTGACGCTGCGCACCCAACGGCTCTCGGAGTTCGAACTGCACGCGCGGGCCGTGCTCGGTCTGCCGGTGGACTCGATCATGATCTCGCCGGGCGCCGCCGCGGTGTGGTACTCCGGCGCCGAGTCGGCCGACGAGACGACCGGCCCGCTCGGCGACCGCCCCGACCCGGCCGGGGTGCTGGCCGACGTGCTGGCGGTGCCGGAGAGCGACGTCCGGGTGTTCGGCAGCCACGAGGGCGCCGCCCAGCGTCGGCTGGGCCTGGCCCTGGCCACCGCGGGTGACGTCACCACCGCCCGCGACCGGGTGCGGCTGGCATCGACCGCCCTGAGGAGGCTGTGGCACCCATGACCGATCCCGAAGAGCAGCAGGACCGCTCCAGCCTGATGCCGATCCTCGTGGCGCTGGGCGTGGTTGTGCTCGTGCTGATCGGCTTCGGTGTCTCGAAGTGCTTCCGGGG
Source organism: uncultured Mycobacterium sp. (assembly GCA_964535335.1). Taxonomy (GTDB): domain Bacteria; phylum Actinomycetota; class Actinomycetes; order Mycobacteriales; family Mycobacteriaceae; genus Mycobacterium. The sequence continues at coordinate 17,949 of CAZHUU010000016.1, read as the reverse complement.
CGACGGGCTGACTCCCGAACTGCGGGTCGCGCGGGCCGCGATCGGCCAGAACGATGCGCTGCAACGCTCCGACTACACCGCCTTCCGCAACTACACCTGCGCGGCTGAGCAGGGCACCGAGTCCGAAGTGCTTGCCCGCCAACACCAGTCGACCACTGCCAAGGGCGCGCGGTTCGTCGACGACGTCACCGCCGTGACGTTCAACGGCGACCGGGCCACCGCGACGGTGACGTATCACTTCGAGCGTTCACCGGAGGACAAGGTCACTGCCCCGATGGTGTTCACCCAGCAGGGCGGGGAGTGGAAGGTCTGTTCGCCCGGGCCCGCCTAGCTGTGGGACACTCACGCGCGTGAGCTACGCAGGAGACATCACGCCCGAGGAGAGCTGGCGTCTGCTCAGCGAGAACGCCGACGCGGTTCTGGTGGACTGTCGGACCGACGCCGAGTGGCGGTGGGTCGGCGTGCCCGACCTGAGCGGTCTCGGCCGTGAGGTGGTGTTCGTGGAGTGGAACCACGGCAGCACCGGGCAGCACAACGAGAACTTCGTAGCCGACCTGATTGCCGCCGGTGTCGCACCCGGCGAGCGTCCGGTCGTGTTCCTGTGCCGCTCGGGTAACCGGTCCATCCCCGCTGCCGAGGCCGCGACCGCCGCGGGCATCGCCCCGTCGTACAACATGCTCGACGGTTTCGAGGGCCAGCTCGACGAGCAGGGTCACCGCGGGTCGAACGGCTGGCGTGCCCTGGGTCTGCCCTGGAAGCAGTCATGACCGCCCGAAGACGATCGCGAGCCGGAGTCGAGAAATGACCGACGCCGAGGTGCCGTCGGTGCGGATTCCCGCACCGCTGCCCGAAGGGGTCAGCCAGGCGACCATCGGGGTGCGCGGCGGTCTGCTGCGGTCCGGTTTCGAGGAGACCGCCGAGGCGATGTACCTGACCTCCGGCTATGTCTACGCCTCGGCCGCCGAGGCGGAGAAGGCGTTCACCGGGGACATCGACCGCTATGTCTACTCGCGCTACGGCAACCCCACCATCTCGATGTTCGAGGAGCGGCTGCGGCTCATCGAGGGGGCGCCGGCGGCCTTCGCCACCGCCTCGGGGATGGCGGCGGTGTTCACCTCGCTCGGTGCGCTGCTCGGCGCCGGCGATCGACTGGTCGCCGCC
>CAZHUU010000016.1:0-16778 GCA_964535335.1 uncultured Mycobacterium sp. | reverse complement strand
CCGCCCGCAGCCTGTTCGGGTCGTGCTTCGTGGTGTGCAGCGAGATCCTGCCCCGCTGGGGTGTCGAGACGGTGTTCGTCGACGGCGAGGACCTGACGCAGTGGGAAGAGGCACTGTCGAAACCCACTCAGGCCGTCTTCTTCGAGACCCCCTCGAACCCGATGCAGTCACTGGTCGACATCGCCGCCGTCTCCGAACTGGCGCACGCGGCCGGTGCGAAAGTGGTCCTGGACAACGTCTTCGCAACTCCGCTTCTGCAGCAGGGCTTTCCGCTCGGCGTCGATGTCGTCGTCTACTCCGGCACCAAGCACATCGACGGCCAGGGCCGGGTGCTCGGCGGCGCGATCCTCGGCGACAAGGAGTACATCGACGGTCCGGTGCAGAAGCTGATGCGCCACACCGGACCGGCGATGAGCGCCTTCAACGCCTGGGTGCTACTCAAAGGCCTTGAGACGCTGGCGGTTCGGGTCGATTACAGCAACTCCTCGGCGCACCGGATCGCCGAGTTCCTCGAAGCGCACCCGGCGGTGCGCTGGGTGCGTTACCCGTTCCTGCCGTCGCACCCGCAGCACGATCTGGCCAAGCGGCAGATGAGCGGTGGCGGCACCGTGGTGACCTTCGAACTCGACGCGCCGGAGGGTGCGGCCAAACAGCGGGCGTTCGAGGTGCTGGACGGGTTGTCGCTGATCGACATCTCCAACAACCTCGGCGACGCCAAGTCTCTGATCACCCATCCGGCCACCACCACTCACCGCGCGATGGGCCCCGAGGGACGGGCCGCCATCGGGCTCGGTGATGGCGTGGTGCGGGTATCGGTGGGTCTGGAGGGCACCGACGACCTGATCGCCGACCTGGATCGCGCGCTGGGCTGAGCGTGTCGCGAACCTCCGACGCCAAGAAGGCCCGCCGCAAGAAGAGGCGGGACACCCGGGACTCGCGGTGGGTTCCCGAACAGGTGATGGATTCGATCCTCAAGGAGGGCGAGCCCGCCGAACTGGCCGTCCGCGACCTCGTGGAGGCGGTCCTCGGCGTCGACTACTCGCCGGACGACGAGTACCCCCCGGACGTGGTGGAGCTGGTGCAGGCGGCGACGGTGTTCGACGAGTGGATCACGGTGCGTGGCTGGACGTTCGACACCGACTTCTCCCTCGAGGGACTGGCCTGCTGGATCTACCCGCCGTCGGTCACCGAGTTCGACGACGACGCGATGGAACCTGCGACGAGGGTGTGGTTCACCACTTCCGGCGACGAGGACGACTTCCCCGAACAGGTCGGCTTCGCCCTCGTCGGGGCCGCGGGCGAGGACGACATCCGTCGCGTCAGCCCCGACGTGCTGATCGAACACATCGCGGCACTCGAGACCTACCGGGCCGGCGACGCCACGCCGGAGATCGGTTAGTCGGCCTTCGGGGGCTCCAGCACACCGGTCGCGGTCTGCGCCCGCTGTTCGTAGGCAGCGCGGGCCGCGGTGTCGAAGTCGAGGAACACCCGGTCGGTGCCCATCTTGCGGGAGAGCCACCGGCGCCCGCGGGGCGGAAGGAACGCGGTCGCGGCGGCGACGAACCGCAGCGGATACGGCACGGAGACAGCGGTTCTCGGGTTGTCCAGGGTCTTGACGATCGCGCTTGCGATGTCCTCGGGCTGCACCGGCTTGGTGGCACCGGTCGCGTTGGTCCCCGAGATCAGCTCGGTGTTGGTGAATGTCGGCATCACACAGCTGATCTGGACGCCTTGCGACTCGAACTCGTCCGCCAGCGCGGTGCTCAGGCCCAGCACCGCGAACTTGGTGCCGGCGTACAGCGCCTGGCCCGGTACGGCCAGCATGCCCGCCAGGGAGGCGATGTTGACGATGTGGCCCTGCCCGCGTCTGACCATCTCGGGGAGGACCAGGCGGCAGCCGGTCAGCACGCCGTAGAAGTTCACCTCGACGGCGCTGCGCACCGCCTGCTCGGAGTGGTCCAGGAAGGGCCCGACGGGCATGACGCCGGCGTTGTTGATCAGCACGTCGATGTGGCCGCCGCCGTCGGCGCGCGCCTTGTCCAGGAAGGTGGCGAACGACTCGGGGTCGGTGACGTCGAGCGGGTAGCCGGACACCGGCCCGAACTTGCTCAGCTGGGCCACCGCGGACTCCTCGAAGGCCACGTCCCGGTCGCCGATCACCACCCTGGCACCCCGTTGCAGCAGCGCCCGGGCGGTGGCATAACCGATGCCGCGGGCCGCGCCGGTGATCGCGATGGTCTTGCCCCGGATGTTGTCCATGGCCGCGGACTTTACAGCCGTCAACTGCCTCCGAGAAGGGGCCGACTACCCGGTCCCGCGGGGCCGCACCGCAGAATGATGCGGTGCAACGGCTGCGATTCGTCCCGGTCCATCAGGACGACGGACTGGCCCAGCCCCTGATCGCCGAGTTGGCCGTCGAGTACGCCACCCGCTACCACGGCACCGAGGAGCGGGTGTTGCGCTGGCTGCGCGGCCACCCGGCCGAGGAGTTCGCTCCGCCCGACGGCGGCATGCTGATCGGAGTGCTCGACGACCGTCCGGTGACCGGCGGGGCGTACCGGCGCTTCGACGCCGAGACCGCCGAACTCAAGCGGATCTGGACCGACAGCAACCACCGCAGGCGCGGCTACGCCAAGATGCTGCTCGACGAGTTGGAGTCCGAGATCGCGCGGCGGGGGTACCGGCGGGTCTACCTGACCACCGGGGACCGCCAACCCGAGGCCGAGGCGCTCTACACCAGCGCCGGGTACACCCGGCTGGACGAGCCGCTGCCTGGCGACGGCGAGGTCTATCCCATCGCCTTCGCGAAGACGTTGGCGCACTGAATGATCAGGCGGGTGTCGCCTGCCGAACCGCTTCCCGGATAGGACCGGTCCACACCTTCCCGTGCCCGGGGATGAGGGTGTCGGTCTCCAGCATCGCCAGCGCCGCCAGGCTGCGCACACAACTCTGCTCGTCGTGGTTGAAGATCGCGGGCAACAGCTGCGGCCCGGCGCGCCGGGCCAGGGGATGACCGGTCACCAGCGCGTCGCCGCTGACCAGGACCCCGTCCACCAGATACGAGCAGTGCCCGCCGGTGTGGCCGGGGGTGGGCACGGCCAGCGGCCGGCCGGGCAGGGTCTTGGCGACATCCTCGGTGAGGGCCTCGGTGGTGGGAATGCCGCCGCGCACCAAGGCCCCCCTGCGGGCGATCTGCAGGGACCACTTGATCCAGCGCGGCTGCCAGGCGTGTGCCAGCAGGTCGGCCGGGGAGGCCTGCTGCAGGTACTCCCGCTTGGAGTGGCCGACCTCGTCGGCGTGGCAGTAGACGGGCGTGCCGTGGGTCTCGGCGAACCAGATGGCCGACCCGAAGTGATCGACGTGGGCGTGGGTGAGCAGGATGGCCCGCACGTCGGGGGCACCGAATCCCAGTTGGCGCAGCGATGTCAGCACATCGTCACGGCTGCCGGGAAAGCCGGCGTCGATGAGCATCACCCCGGCGTGGTCGACGACGAGGGTCCAGTTCACCAGGTCGGTATGGGCCAGGTGGACCGTGTCGGTGATGGTTATGAGGTCCGCAGGCATGTCTCAGTTTAGGGCCGCGACGATGCGCGCCGGAGCGGCGCGGGGAGGAGTGGGCCAATCAGGACTCAGCACCTGCCGAGCGGCGGGGGGAAGGCATTGGAGTAGAAACGAAGGCGTGGCTGAACTCAAACTGGGATACAAGGCGTCGGCGGAGCAGTTCGCGCCGCGCGAGTTGGTGGAACTGGCGGTACTCGCCGAGGCGCACGGGATGGACAGTGCGACCGTCAGCGACCACTTCCAGCCGTGGCGGCACGAGGGCGGCCACGCTCCATTCTCGCTGGCGTGGATGACCGCGGTCGGGGAGCGCACCGAGCGGCTCATCCTGGGCACCTCGGTCCTGACCCCGACGTTCCGCTACAACCCGGCCGTGATCGCCCAGGCGTTCGCGACGATGGCGTGCCTGTATCCCGACCGGGTGTTCGTCGGGGTGGGCACCGGTGAGGCGCTCAACGAGATCGCCACCGGTTACATCGGCGAATGGCCGGAGTTCAAGGAGCGCTTCGCCCGGCTGCGGGAGTCCGTGCGGCTGATGCGTGAGTTGTGGCGCGGGGACCGTGTCGACTTCGACGGTGAGTACTACCACCTCAAGGGCGCGTCCATCTATGACGTCCCCGAGGACGGCGTGCCGGTGTACATCGCCGCGGGTGGGCCGGCGGTCGCCAAGTACGCGGGCCGGGCCGGCGACGGGTTCATCTGCACCTCGGGCAAGGGTGAGGAGCTCTACGCCGAGAAGCTGCTGCCCGCCGTGCGGGAGGGTGCGGCGGCCGCCGACCGCGACGTCGACGAGATCGACAAGATGATCGAGATCAAGATCTCCTATGACACCGATCCCGAACTGGCACTGGAGAACACGCGGTTCTGGGCGCCGCTGTCGCTGACCGCGGAACAGAAGCACAGCATCCACGACCCGATGGAGATGGAGCGTGCGGCCAACGAGCTGCCCATCGAGCAGGTGGCCAAGCGCTGGATCGTCGCCTCCGACCCGGACGAGGCCGTCGAGAAGGTCGCCGATTACGTCAACTACGGACTCAACCACCTGGTGTTCCATGCGCCGGGACACGACCAGCGGCGCTTCCTGGAACTTTTCGAGAAGGATTTGGCACCGCGGCTGCGAAAGCTCGGTTAGCTGTGATGACCTGCGAGGTTAGCTAAGCGGCTGACGGGTTGGCCGCCGAGTTCGGCGTCACTGGTGCAGTGAACCCGTCCACCCTGCGACTGGTCTGTGGACGGCACGGACGGGTGCGTCGGTCTCCATGCCGCCCATTGCGCCCCGAAGGGACCCGTGGCATGAGCCGTTGTCGGTCAGCGCTTTTCGAACGGGCGACCGCACCCGGCGAAACAGGCTATTGCGCGTCGCCAGAACACGGCGGTCTCTCTTCCGCCCGTCGGCGAGCAGCTCTGAGTTAGCCGCCACGATGGCGTTCGTTGTCGTAAACTAGCGGCGCTCACGGATTTCGTTCACCGCGACGTCGGGACCTTCCATTCTGGGCTGCTGCGCTGGTCGGTTTTGCCTCTCACTTACGACACCACTTGAGTTAGGGTGGCGCACATGAGCGGCGGCGTGGTAAATCCAGCGCATCCAAAAATCGGTGTCGCCGTCACCACCGTTGGGCGATGGAACGAGCTTCGCACCCTGCTCAGTGACCTATCGAGCCAATCACAACCGCCGCATGCAGTCGCTATCGCCTATCATGACGTCGATGCCGCAGCTGCATTGGATACCGTGATCCAATCATTTGCGGACAATCTGGTGATAACCACTGTCGTAAGCCCACGAGGTATCTCGAACGGCCGTAACGCTGCGGCTGCTACGTTCGGTGACGACATCGACTGGATCTGGTTTCCCAACGACAACAGTCGAATTGACAGTGACTTCTTGGAAAGGGTCGCACAACGCTTGACTCCGCACACCACGGTATGCGCAATGAAGGTGGTCGATCGAGAAGGCGTTAGGAATGTACTCCCTGAACCTGGTTCGGAGCTGACACGACGAAACGTATGGGGTGCGATAGAAGCGGCCTCGGTGATCAGACGGCAGGATTTCGCACGGGTCGGGGGATTTGATCCATCAATAGGATCGGGCGCAGAAACTCCGTGGCAAGCCGGGGAGGGTACCGATCTGTTTCTGCGGATGTCGATGCTGGACGGCTTTTCAATCGACTGGGTCGACGACATTGTCGTGGGCGCGCAGACAGAGTTCGCCCATCTGACCGCTAAAGAGCGCCGCCGCAAAATTCGTCGTTACGGACGCGGTACCGGCTACCTGTATCGCCGCTGGAGCTACCCGGCTCGGGCCAGGTTGTTTCACTTGCTCGGTGCCGTGCTCATGCCGCTGAGGAATCCCGCAAAATTCCGGCCTCGAGACGGCTTGGCCCTCGCCGTTGGTCGCGCCGAAGGCCTACTCGGGAGAGTGCTTCCCGGCAATCAGGATTACCAGGCCATACTCCGATGATGGCGGCGTGAGCCGATCTCGGGATGTGGGCCAAATCCGTTCGAGGTCCCGCAAGTTGCGCGTGCCAGCTCAGTTCGGCCATGAACCGTAGCGGTTGACCTGGTGAAATCGGGACCTCAGCGGTGCGGAGGTGAATCGCATAGCTATGAACACCTCACCCGGAATTCTCCAGGTTTCTGGGCTGGGGAAAGCTGAGTTGGTGACCGCCGCACGCACCGCCACGTCGATCTACATCGCCTCTCCCGAGGGGGACACCGGCAAGTCGACGGTCGCGCTGGGCATTCTGCACCGGCTGACCGCGATGGTGCCCCGGGCAGGCGTGTTCCGCCCGATCACCCGCCGGGAGGACCGGGACTACATTCTGGAACTGCTGCTGGCCCACAGCAACGCAGGCCTGTCCTACGAGGAGTGCGTCGGCGTCAGCTACCAACAGCTGCACGAGGACCCCGAGGGGGCCATCGCCGACATCGTCGACCGCTACCACGCGATGGCGGCCCAGTGCGACGCGGTGGTGATCGTCGGCTCGGACTACACCGACGTCGCCACCCCCACCGAGCTGAGCGTCAACGCCCGAATCGCCGTCAATCTCGGCGCGCCGGTGGTGCTGTCCGTACGCGCCCGCGACCGCACACCGGTCGAGGTGGCTCAGGTCATCGAGCTGTGCCTGGCCGAGCTGGCCGCCCAGCACGCGCATACTGCCGCCGTGGTGGCCAACCGGTGTGAGCCGGCGCAGATGTCGGCGGTGGCCGAAGCTTGTGAGGACCTCGGCCCCCACGTGTACGTACTACCGGAGGAGCCGCTGCTGGTGGCACCGACGGTCGCCGATCTGTGCGGCGCCGTCGCGGGCACCCTGGTGCACGGCGACGAGTCACTGCTGGCCCGCGAGGTGATGGGCGTGCTGGTGGCGGGTATGACCGCCGAGCACGTGGTGGAGCGGCTGACCGAAGGCGCGGCGGTGATCACCCCCGGGGACCGCTCTGATGTGGTGCTGGCGGTCGCGAGTGCCCATGCCGCAGAGGGGTTTCCGTCACTGTCGGCGGTGATCCTCAACGGCGGGATGGCCCTGCACCGCTCGATCGCCAAGCTGGTCACCGGCCTGGGCCTGCGGCTGCCGATCGTCGCCACCGATCTGGGCACCTTCGAGACGGCCAGCGCGGTGGCCAACGCTAGGGGCCGGGTGACGGCGACCTCGCAGCGCAAGATCGACACCGCCATCGCGCTGATGGACCGCTATGTGGACATCGCCGACCTGCTGGAGCGGTTGGCTATCCCGATTCCGACGGTGACCACGCCGCAGATGTTCACCTACCAGCTGATGGAACGCGCCCGCGCCGACCGTAAGCGCATCGTGCTGCCCGAGGGTGACGACGACCGGATACTCCGGGCGGCGGGGCGGCTGCTTCGCCGCGGCGTCGCCGAGCTCACCATCCTGGGTGAGGAATCGGCGGTGCGGTCCCGCGCGGCCGAACTCGGCGTCGACCTCACCGCCGCGACGGTGCTCAACCCGCGCACCAGCGAGCTGTGCGACCGGTTCGCCGATCAGTACGCCGAACTGCGCAAGAAGAAGGGCGTCAGTCTCGAGCAGGCCCGCGAGATCATTCACGACGTGTCCTACTTCGGCACCATGCTGGTGCACAACGGCATTGTCGACGGAATGGTTTCCGGCGCAGCGCATACCACTGCGCACACCGTGCGCCCGGCGTTCGAGATCATCAAGACGCAGCCCGATGTGTCCACGGTGTCGTCGATCTTCCTGATGTGCCTGTCGGACCGGGTGCTGGCCTACGGTGACTGCGCGATCGTGCCGGATCCCACCGCCGAGCAACTGGCCGACATTGCGATCAGCTCGGCCCGCACGGCCGCGCAGTTCGGCATCGAGCCCCGGGTAGCGATGCTGTCCTACTCCACCGGCACCTCTGGCAGCGGCACCGGTGTGGAAAAGGTGCGCACCGCAACCGAACTCGTTCGCCAACGCGACCCCGAGCTCATGGTGGAGGGGCCGATCCAGTACGACGCCGCCGTCGACCCGACGGTGGCCGCAGCGAAGATGCCCGACTCGGAGGTGGCCGGACGGGCGACCGTGCTGATCTTCCCGGACCTTAACACCGGCAACAACACCTACAAGGCGGTGCAGCGCAGTGCCGGCGCCATTGCGATCGGCCCGGTGCTTCAGGGGTTGAACAAACCGGTCAACGACCTGTCCCGGGGGGCGCTCGTCGAGGACATCGTCAACACCGTCGCGATCACCGCGATTCAGGCGCAGGGGGAGTGATGGCGACATCGGGAACCGGAGCCGCTGGGCCGGCGACATCGGGAACCGGAGCCGCTGGGCCGGCGACATCAGATACCGTCCTGGTACTCAACTCCGGCTCATCGTCACTGAAATATCAACTGATTCAACCCGATACCGGCGTGTCGCTGGCACAGGGCATCGTCGAGCGGATCGGTCAGGACGGTGGGGTCCCCGACCACGAGGCGGCCCTGCGGCTGGCCTTCGACCAACTGACCGAGGGTGGCCAGGGGCTGGACGACCTAGGCCTGGTGGCCGTCGGTCACCGGGTGGTGCACGGTGGGCAGAACCTCTACCGGCCCACCTTGGTCGACGACGCGGTGCTCGAACAGTTACGGGAACTGTCGGCGCTGGCGCCGCTGCACAATCCGCCCGCACTGCTCGGTATCGAGATCGCCCGCCGGCTGCTGCCCGACCTACCGCATGTTGCGGTATTCGACACCGCGTTCTTCCACGACCTGCCCGCCGCTTCGGCGACCTACGCGATCGACCGAGACCTCGCTTCCCGGTATCAGATTCGGCGATACGGCTTCCATGGCACGTCACATCGGTACGTCAGCGGGCAGGCGGCGGAGTTCCTCGGGGTGCCGCTGGAATCGCTGAACCAGATCGTGCTGCATCTGGGCAACGGCGCCTCGGCGTCGGCCATCGCAGGGGGCCGCCCCGTCGACACCTCGATGGGGCTGACCCCGATGGAGGGCCTGGTGATGGGCACCCGCTCCGGTGACATCGACCCGGGCATCATCAGCTACCTGCACCGGGTCGCCGACATGGACGTCGAGTCGATCGAGACGATGCTGAACCGCCGGTCCGGGATCCTCGGCCTCGGCGGTGAGATCGACTTCCGGCTGCTGCACAAGCGCATCGAATCCGGCGACGGGGCAGCGAGATTGGCCTACGAGGTGTACATCCATCGGTTGCGTAAGTACATCGGCGCCTACCTCGCGGTGCTGGGGCACACCGACGTGATCACCTTCACCGCCGGCGTCGGCGAACACGACGCCCGCGTCCGCCGGGACGCCCTGAGTGGGCTGGCCCCGCTGGGCATCGAACTCGACGAGCACCTGAACGACAGCCCGGCCGCCGGGGCGCGACGGATCTCCGCCGGCAAGTCGCCCACCACGGTGCTCGTCATCCCCACCAACGAGGAACTGGCCATCGCGCGGGCCTGTCTGACGGTGGTCTAGGCCGGGAAACGGCGATTCGGTCTCCGCTGGATGGCACACCCCGCTGGAATCCGCTATCACCGGCGGTATCAGATGGCACCGGCGATAGCGGATTCCGAGGAGCACCATCGGTCCGGAAAGGGCCCCGAACCGTGACGGCTAGAACGTGCTGGTGGGCCGGACGTTGTTGGCCATGTCCACCAGGGCATAGCGGTGGGCCTGACTGGTGGCCACCCGGGCCAGGCTGCGCAGCGAGGCCTCCACGCCGAGTCGCAGGCCGTGCTCGGTGAACGGGAAGCCGAGGATGTGGTTGGTGCTCGCGGTGTGTTCGCCGATCCAGTCCATCGCCGTGCCGAGCACCAGGGCCCGAATCTGTAACACCCGCGGCTCGGTGTCGGGCAGCGCCTCGACCCGCCGGGCGGCGTCGCGGATCTGGTCCTCGGTGAGTTCGTGGGCGGACCGGCCGGACAGCAGGGTCACCGCGCTGGTCAGCCGGGCGGTGGTGAAATGCCGGGAACTCGCCGGCACCTCGTCGAGGGTGTTGACGGCACCCTCACGGTCACCCTCCACCGACTGCGCGCGGGCCAGACCGAAGCCCGCCGAGATCACGTTGTTGTCGGTGTGCCACACCGTCTTGTAGAACGGGCGCTCGTCGGAGGTGCCTGCCAATTCGGCGGTGGCGGCCAGGGCCAACTTCGGCGCCAACTCGCCGGGGAAGGTGTCGAGCACCTCGGTGAAATGCTTTGTCGCCGAATCGTAATCACCGACCAGCAGTTCCGAGACGGCCTTGAACCAGATCAGCCGCCAGCGCCAGCCGACCCGCTCGGCCAGGTCCTCGAGCTTGCGGTTGGCCTTTGCGACGTCGCCGAGGTCCAGCAGTGCGCGCACCTCCATCAGCGGCAACTCCACCGACTCCTTGAGGTCCACGCCCTCGGAGTCCAGCCCGCCGTGCCGGGCGGCACGCAACGAGTCCAGCGTCTGCACCGGCTGGGACAGCACCGTCGCCGACAGCACCGTGGCCGCCACGTCGGTGGGGTCCACCAGGGGCACCGGCAGCGCGGTGACGATCTCGACGGCGGTCAGCTTCTCGGCGTGCGCGAACCCGTCGAGGTAGACGTCGGTATGCGCCAGCAGCAGTTCCACGCCGAACGTCGAGCGGGTGCGGGTGAACACCGTCGACAGGCCCGGTCGTGGGGCGCCGGTGTCCTCGGCGACCACCTCGCGCAGCACACCGAGGAGCTGCGACGACATCTCCTCGGAGCTGGCGAAGCGGCGCCGCGGGTCCGGGTCGATGGCGCGGCGCAGGAGCCGGCCGAACGAGTCGTACTTGGCCAGCACCGGATCGTCCTCCGGCAGGCCGTCGACGTAGCGGCCGTTGCGGGTTCGCAGGTTCAGTGTCAGCGCCGCGAGTGTGCGTCCCACCGTGTAGATATCGCTGGCGATGGTCGGGCCGGTGCGGACGATCTCCGGGGCCTGGTAGCCCGGGGTGCCGTACAGGTAGCCGAACGAGTTGATCCGCGACACCGCACCGAGGTCGATCAGCTTGAGCTGCTCCTCGGTGACCATGATGTTCTCCGGCTTGAGATCGTTGTAGCACAAGCCGATCGAGTGCAGGTAACCCATCGCGGGCAGGATCTCCAGCATGTAGGCGATGGCCTCGGAGACCGAGAACTTGTGTCCCGGATCGGGTTTGAGCGAGGTGCCGCCGACGTACTCCATCACGATGTAGCCGACCGGCTCACCGTGCTTGTCGGGATGCTCGACGAAGTTGAAGATCTTCACGATCGAGGGATGCCCGACCTCGGCGAGGAACTGCCGTTCGGCCATCGCGATGGCCTGCGCCTCGGCGTCGCCGGAGTGCACCAGACCCTTGAGTACCACCGGCCGTTCATTCACATTGTGGTCGACGGCCAGGTACACCCAGCCCAGACCGCCGTGCGCGATGCAGCCCTTGATCTCGTATTGGTCGGCCACCATCTCGCCGGGGTTCAGTTGCGGCACGAACGAGTACGCGCTGCCGCAGTACGGACACCAGCCCTCGGACTGGGCCACGTCGTCCTCGGAGGACCGGCCGACCGGACGCCCGCAGTTCCAGCAGAACCGCTTGGCCTCGGCGACAACCGGATTGGTCATCAAGGCGGCGAGCGGGTCGATCTCGGGAACCCGGGGGATCTCCACCAGACCGCCGCCGAGCCGGCGGGTCGGCGAGAGGATCCGCGCCACCGTCGGGTGGTGCAGTTCGTCCGGCTCGGTCGTCGCGGTCCCGCCGGAGGGTTCATCGTCGTCGTCGTCGAACCGCGGGCGGAAGATCGCCTGCGTGGCCATCGGCCGCACGGTCGACGTCGAATCCATACCGAGATCTTCGGGCCGCGCCGGCTGGGTGCCGACGTCGACGTCCGGGGTGTCCGCGCCGCTCATCAGTCCAGATACCTCGGGGTGGGGGGCGGCGGCGCCGGGCCCAGCACCGTCAACCACTTGCGGTACAACGTGTTCCACGTTCCGTCGCGACGGATCCGGTCCAGCGTGCCGTTGACGAATCGGACTAACGGCGTGTTGGTGAGATTGATCCCGATGCCGTACGGCTCCTGGCCCATGCTGGGTCCGATGATGTGCAGGTAGGGATCCTGGGCCACCAGACCCGCCAGGATGGAGTCGTCGGTGGTGACCGCGTCGACCTCGCGCTGCTGCAGCGCGACCAGGCAGTCGGCCCAGGTCACCACGGTCACGATGATCGGCGGCGGGGTGATCTGCTGAACCCGCTCGAGCGAGGTGGTGCCCTTCGCCACACACACCCGCTTACCGGACAGGTCCGAGGACTGCACTATCGGCGACTCCCGTGGAGCCAGGATGCGTTGGTAGGCATTGAAATACACCGTGGAGAAGTTCACCAGCTCGCGCCGTTCGCAGGTGATCGTCATCGTCTTGACCACGATGTCGACGGTGTTCTGCTGCAGCGCGGTGATCCGGTCCGCCGACGACAGGATGCGGTACTCCACCTGCGAGGGGGTTCCGAAGATGTCGCGGGCCACCTCCCCCGCGATGTCGACGTCGAACCCGGTGATCTCGCCGGTAATCGGGTCGCGGAAGGAGAACAGGTTGCTTCCGATGTCCAGCCCGACGACCAGCCGGCCCCGGGCGCGGATGGCCGCCACCGCGGCGTCGGCCTGCGCCTTGTCCGGGAACGGCCGCAGGCTGGCGGTGCGGTCGCAGTTGTTCTTGCCGGCCTCCGGCGGTTTCGGCGGGGACGGGGCGAGTTCCTCCATCCCGGCCGGGGTCGGCGGGGGCAGGGTGGGCACCGACGGTGCAGGGAGGTTCTGGGTGCGGCCGCAACCGCTGAGCACCGCGACCGCGATGACGGCGATGCAGGCGAGCCTACGAGCGCTCATCGGCCGTCTGTTCTTCGCACGAGCGCTCATCGGTACTCACTCAACCGTGGCCACAGACCCAGCGCCACCGCCAACGCGGCCCCGACGGAGAGCACGACGCCGCCGACCGTCGCCCCGGAGAGCACCCGGCGTGCGCTGAGGATGTCGCTGCGCAACTGGTTGCGGCTCTCCCGGATGCCGTTGGACAGCGCCTCGTCCAGCTTGTCGAAGGCCGGGGTGGAGTCGTCTTCGCCGGTGCCCAGCGCCACCTGGGTGGCGGCCTGGTAGTTGCCCACCGCGATATAGGCATTGATCCGCTCGTCGGCCGCCCGCCACTTCATCAGCAGCGTGTCCGCATCGGCCAGATCGGACTTGTCGATGGCGTCCCGGCGGGCCAGATAGTCGGTGAGCTGCTGGTGCATGGTGTCGACGCGCTGGTAGTAGGACCGCTTCCGGACGTCCTCGTCGCCGCGGCGGATCAGCGACAGGGTCTCGTCGGCACGCGCCTGCTGGGCGGTGATCGCCAGGTTGGTCACCGTCTTCAGCGACTCGGCCGCGGTGTTCTTCGCCGAGCGGCTGCCCGCGGTGGAGATGGTCAGCGCCGTGCCCACCCAGATGATCATCACCACGATCGCGAACCCGCCGACGATCAGGCCGACGTTGACCCGGCGTCGGGTACGCGCGGCCAGCCAGCGATGCGCGAACGCACCGAACGCCAGCGTCATGATCAGCACCACGATCACCGGGGCGGGGATCCGGGTGGAGGCGGTGGTCTCGGTGTCCACCCGGGTCGAGGTCTCCTCGTAGAGCCGCTGCGCCTCGGGCAGGATCGACTGCTGCATCAGCGCGGACGCCTCGGACAGGTACGACGAGCCGACCGGGTTGCCCATCCGGTTGTTGGTGCGCGCCGTCTCGATCAGGCCGGTGTACACCGCCAGCTGGGCGTTGATCCGGCCCAGCAGTTCCACCAGGGGCTCGTCGGTCAGCCCGCTGGAGGCCCGGGTGACGGCGACGGCGGCGTCGGTGATCGCCTGCTCGTAACGTTGGCGCACCGGCCGCGGCTCGGAGCCGGCGATGAACGCGGTGGCGGCGGCGGCGTCGGCCACCGACAGCGTCGTGTACAGCTGGCCGGCCGCGAACGCCAACGGCTCGGTGTGGTTCAGCACGGCGTTCAGCTGACGCTGGCGGTCGTTGATCGTCGTCGAGGTCGCGAAGGCGCTCAGGATCCCGAGCGTGGCCAGAATGACCCCGATCGTCAGGATGCGGCCGGGCGTGGTTCTGGCGAACCACCAGCGGGGGTGAGCGGGCTCAGCCGGCGACCGGGACGGCGACGGCTCAGTCGACGGATGTGCCAGCTCAACGGTCACCTCGCGCGGACCTCATTCCCTTCGCCGGGATCCCCTTCGCAATCTATGAGTGAATTCTAAGAGCAGCTGTGACAGATGGGGCAGGATCGACCGACGAATGGGCGCGTGGCGTGCTTATCCTGAACGCGTGCGAGGCGACGGCGACGGCTGGGTGGTGTCGGAAACCGGCACACCGTACTGGGGCCGGCACGGCGCGGCCGGGTTACTGCTGCGCGCCCCCCGGCCCGACGGAACCCCCGCGGTGCTGCTGCAACACCGGGCCCCGTGGAGCCATCAGGGCGGCACCTGGGCGCTTCCCGGCGGAGCCCGCGATAGCCACGAGACGCCCGAGCAGGCCGCGGTGCGGGAGGCGCACGAGGAGGCCGGCCTTGCCGCCGACGCGCTGCGGGTGCGCGCCGCCGTCGTCACCGCCGAGGTCTCCGGCCCCGGCGGTGCCTCCTGGACCTACACGACCGTGGTGGCCGATGCCGCCCATCTACTGGACACCGTGCCGAACCGGGAGAGTTCGGAGTTGCGCTGGGTGGCCGAGGACGAGGTGATCGGGCTGCCACTGCACCCCGGCTTCGCCGCGAGCTGGAAGCAGCTGCGCACCGCGACCGCCACGGTGCCGCTGCCCGACGACGATCAGCGCCGGCGGCACCTGCCGCGGACCATCGAGATCGAGGCCGGGGTCTTCATCTGGTGCACGCCCGGCCACGTCGACGAGGCACCCTCGCAGTGGGCGACCTTGATCACGTCGCTGCTGCCAGCGCCGAACTGAGCCGGCGGGCCGCCGCGCCGGGGTCATCGGCGGCGGTGATCGCCCGGACCACGACGATCCGCCGGGCGCCGGCGTCGAGCACCTCGGGCAGCCGCTGCTCATCGATACCGCCGATGGCGAACCACGGTTTGTCGGGGTGCAGGCCCGCCACCGCGCGCACCAGCTCGAGTCCGGGAGCGGGTCGGCCCGGTTTGGTCGGAGTGGGCCAGCACGGGCCGACGCAGAAGTAGTCGACGTCCTCCATCAGCGCCCGGGACGCCTCACCGGTCTCGTGGGTGGAGCGCCCGATCAGCGTCGCGGGCCCGCAGATCTCGCGTGCCACCCCCAGCGGCAGGTCGTCCTGGCCCAGGTGCAGCACGTCGGCGCCGGCCGCGCGGGCGATGTCGGCGCG
Source organism: uncultured Mycobacterium sp. (assembly GCA_964535335.1). Lineage (GTDB taxonomy): Bacteria > Actinomycetota > Actinomycetes > Mycobacteriales > Mycobacteriaceae > Mycobacterium. The sequence goes on along the minus strand of CAZHUU010000016.1, from coordinate 1,423 downwards.
GTCGTTGACGGCCAACAGCGCGCCATGCCGGCGTGCGGCGTCGGCGAGAATCTCCAGCGCGGCCAGTTCGCCACGCGCCTCCAGCGGGCCGAACCGTTGCTCGCCGGGCGAGCCCTTGTCGCGCAGCTGGATGATGCCCACGCCACCGGCCAGGGCCGCGTCGGCGAACTCGGCCAGATCCCCGCGGTCCCGACGGGCATCGGTGCACAGGTACAGCCGGGCCCCCGAGAGCCTCGACGAGGGCGTGGAACCAGGTTCGTGCACACCGCGACGGTAGCGGCTAGCGTGGAGAGTCGGCACGGGAGTCCCGGGAGCGGGGCTGAGAGTGGGCGCGTCACCCGCCCAGACCGTCACACACCTGATCCGGGTCATGCCGGCGAAGGAAGCGAAGGGGACATGTCACAGGAATCGCTCGCCGTCATCGGCGGCGGGGTCATCGGTCTCGCGGTGGCGCGCCGCGCGGCGCTGGCCGGGTGGTCGGTGCGGGTGCACCGCACCGGCCCCTGGGGGCAGGAGCGAAGCGACCGGGGGGAGGTTCCCCGGGGGCAGGAGCGAAGCGACCGGGGGGAGGTATCCGCGAACTCGGGCGCGTCCTGGGTGGCCGGTGGGATGCTGGCCCCGCACAGCGAGGGCTGGCCCGGTGAGGAGAAGCTGCTGCAGCTGGGCCTGGAGTCGCTGCGGCTTTGGCACAGCGGATTCCTCGACGGGCTGCCCGGCGAGGTGGTCACAGCCCGCGAGTCGCTGGTGGTGGCCGTCGACCGCGCCGACCGCGCCGACCTGCGCACCGTCGGCGAGTGGCTGGCCGCCCAGGGCCATCCGGTGACCGCGACCACCGCCGCCCGGGACGTGGAACCGCTTCTGGCCCAAGGCATTCGGCACGGATTTCGGGCCACCGACGAGCTGGCCGTGGACAACCGACTGCTGGTCGAGGCGCTGGAAACGCATTGCCAGGAACTCGGGGTGCGCTGGGCCGGGCCGGTCGATGCGCTCGATCACGCCCGAGACGGCGTGCACACCGTGGTGATCGCCAACGGTATCGACGCCCCGGCGCTGTGGCCCGGGCTGGCCGTCCGCCCGGTCAAGGGCGAGGTGCTGCGGCTGCGCTGGCGGCGCGGCTGTATGCCGGCGCGCGCAACGGCGCCATCTACTACGGCCTGGGCGTCACCGAGCACAGCCAGGGTTCCACCACCGTGATGGCGATCGCCAACCTGGCGATGGCCACCGGCAACGTCGGCCGCGACGGCGTGGGCGTGAACCCGCTGCGCGGGCAGAACAACGTGCAGGGCAGCTGCGACATGGGCTCGTTCCCGCACGAGCTGCCGGGCTACCGGCATGTGAGCGACAGCAGCACCCGCGCCGAGTTCGAGGCCGCCTGGGGCGTGACCATCCAGCCCGAGCCGGGCCTGCGCATCCCGCACATGTT
>CAZHUU010000015.1:58343-60661 GCA_964535335.1 uncultured Mycobacterium sp. | reverse complement strand
GCATCGTCGACGAGGTGCAGGGCTTCTTCGAGGTGCACCGGGCGCTGGGGACCCATCCCGGCGGCATCCACGTCGAGATCACCGGCGAGAACGTCACCGAATGCCTCGGCGGCGCACAGGACATCTCCGACACCGACCTGTCCGGCCGCTACGAGACGGCCTGCGACCCGCGGCTGAACACCCAGCAGTCGTTGGAGTTGGCGTTCCTGGTCGCGGAGATGCTGCGCGACTAGCGGGGCAGGCTCCGCGGTTGGGCGGGGTGGAGATGCTGCGCGACTAGCGGGGCAGGCTCCGCGGTTGGGCGGGGTGGAGATGCTGCGCGACTGAGCTTTCGGCGTTGAGACAGAAACCACGCACACAAAGGTCGAGAAGACCTGTGCGAGAGTTCTATCTCAACCGCTACTGGCCGATGAGGCCCTGCAGATTGGCGCCGAGCGTCCACGCCGCGGCGGCCACCAGCCCGGTGAGCACCAGCACGGCCAGCACCCAGAACGCCAGCGCGCGCCGCGCGCGCTGCCGGGCCCAGGCGAACTCGCTCATCTCGATCCCGGCGAAATGCCGTGCCGCGTCGGGGTATTCGTCGTCGTCGAGCTCGACCGGCGACGGCCAGTCCTCGGGGTTTCGGACCAGTTGACGGGTCGGGTTCTTGACCGCCTGGCCGGGCGCCGCCACCGGTTGACGGCGGTGGTCGACGGTCTGCTCGGTCAGCCGGCTGTGGAACGCGGTGGCCGCGGCGTGCTGCGCGGAGTTCTTCGGCGCGGGCACCCGGAACTTCGGCAGCTCCAGTTCGGCGGCTACGGCGTCGAGGGCGTCGCGCATCTCCGCGGCGTCGGCGTAGCGCTGCTCAGCATCGCGTGCGGTGGCCCGGCCGATGAAATCGTCGAACTGTGGCGGCACCCCGCTGATCACCGAACTCGGTTGTGGCACATCGGAATCCATCCGCGCATAGGCCACCGTCAGCTGGTTGTCGCCGGTGAACGGCGGGGACCCGGTCACCAGCTCATAGGCCAGGATGCCGACGGCGTAGACATCGCTGCGGGGTCCGGTCTGACCGCTGCTGACCTGCTCGGGCGACAGGTAGGCGGCGGTCCCCAGAATCACGCTCGTCGAGGTGATGCCGGCCTCGGCGACGGCCCGCACCAGACCGAAGTCGACCAGCTTGACCTCGCCGTCGTCGGAGATCAGCACATTCTCCGGCTTGACGTCGCGGTGCACCAGGCCGGCCCGGTGCGCCACCGCCAGGCCGCCCAGTACCGGCCGCAGCACCGCGGCGGCGGCGTGCGGCGGCATCGGCCCCCGCTCGCGCAGCAGTTCGCGCAGCGTGCCGCCCTCGATGAGCTCCATCACCAGGAACGGGTGCGCGCCGTCGGTGCCCTGGTCGTAGACCGCGACCAGCCCCGGGTCCTTGAGCTTGGCGACCGCGCGGGCCTCGAGCTGGAACCTGGTGAGGAACTGGCTGTCGGCGGCGTAGCGCGAATCCATCACCTTCAGCGCGACCGGGCGGTCTAGCCGGACGTCGAGCCCGCGGTAGACCGTCGACATGCCGCCGGTGGCGATCTTGGCCTCGACGCGGTACCGGCCGTCCAGCAACGCGCCGACGAGAGGGTCCGACGTCACCGACCCATGGTATGCCGTGGGTGTTGCGGCCCCGTTTTTGAAGCAGATTCGCCCACGTTGAGGCGTGTCGGTGCGGACCGCTCGGCCCTAGACTGACCGGGTGAGCAGCATTCCGGCCGGCGACGATGTCCTCGACCCCGACGAGCCCGTCTACGACCTCCCGCAGGTCTCCGAATTGCTCGGGGTGCCGGTGACCAAGGTGCATCAACAACTGCGCGACGGCCAGCTGGTGGCGTTGCGGCGGAACGGGGTGCCGATGATCCCGCAGGTGTTCTTCACCGACAGCGGTGAGGTGGTGAAACCCCTATCCGGTCTGCTGGCGGTGCTGCGTGACGGCGGTTATCGCGACACCGAGATCCTGCGCTGGCTGTTCACCGCCGACCCGTCGCTGACCGTGACGCGCGACGGGGTGCGCGGAGAGGTCAGCAACGTCCGTCCGGTCGACGCACTGCACGCCCACCAGGCCCGCGAGGTCGTCCGCCGCGCCCAGGCCTTGGCGTACTGATCAGGTGGTGGCGGGAATCCCGGCCGGGTCGTCGGCCGGGACCGGGCCGGGCGGGGAATCGCTGCGATGCAACCAGTACCAGGCGCCCACCGCGCACGATGTGGCCAGCAACACGTGCAACCACGAATACATGCCGTGTGAGCCGTCCGGCTTGAAGATCACCATGATCCAGGTGGAGAACCCGGCGATCAGTGCG
>CAZHUU010000015.1:55983-58333 GCA_964535335.1 uncultured Mycobacterium sp. | reverse complement strand
GGCCGTTCCCGACACCAGCAGGGACACCAGCAAGGCTGCCAGGCGCAGCACGCGACGTTCGGCCGGCGTGAGGGGCGACGGGGGGGCCTGCCAGCGCACCCGGTCTCCACGGGCGAGGCTGTTGAGCAGCAGACGCAGGGTCCGGGCGTCCGTGACATTCACGGCGAGCAGCGCGATCCCGGCCCGTGACTGGGCCAGCGCCGACACCACCGCCAGCGGCCAGCTGTAGTACCAGGGCAGCGCGGCGGGGACGAACAGCACCACGACGATCATCGCCCAGGCGATGCCCATCAACGCCTCCCGGTCGTCGTGGCGGAACCGCCACCACAGCACCGGCAGGCTGACGGCGATGACGGCGATGCCGACGATGCGGGTCACCTCGAGCACCGCGTAGAAGTTGACCGGCATGAACAGCCCGCCGATGGCATTGGTCAGGTTCGCCACGGCGGTCGGGACGGTGAGCCAGTTGATGATCTTGACCGAACCGGCCAACGCGGTCAGCCAGCCCAGACCGACACCGGCCAGCGCCGACAGCACCACGAACACGCCGACGAAGATCCCGAGCGACGCCGTCGCGGCGATGACGAACGCGACCGGCGCCGACCGCTGGCGGTCCGGGCGGTCCTGCAGATGCCGCATCCAGACCCACACCATGAACGGCAGTGCCAGCACGGCGGTCGCCTTGACCGCGACCGCCACCGCGATCAGCGCGGTGCCGGTGACCTGATGGCGCGCGAAGGTCAGCGCGATACCGGCCATCATCAGCCCGACCATCAGCATCTCGTTGTGCACCCCGCCCATCAGGTGGATGATCACCAGCGGGTTGAGCACGCAGATCCACAGCGCCACAGCGCCATTGGCGCCGACGTGGCGGGCTACCCGGGGGGCCGCCCAGATCAGCAGGGCCAATCCCGGCAGCATCGACAGCCGCAGCAGCATCGTGCCCGCCACGACGTGGTTGCCGACGATCATCGTGACGAACCTGGCCACCAGGATGAACGCCGGGCCGTAGGGCGCGGTCGTGTTGGTCCAGATCGGACTCACGTTTTCCAGCAACGAATTCGGGTTCTCGATCGGCCCGACGGCGTAGGGGTCGAAACCGTCCCGCAGTAGCGCGCCCTGGGCCAGATAGGAATAGGTGTCGCGGCTGAACAACGGAACGGACAACAGCAGCGGCAACAACCAGAATCCGGTGGTGGCCACCATGGTGTAGACGCTGGCCTTATCCGGGTGGGTGACGACCCGCCGGCCCAGCCACAACCATGCCAGCAGCATCAGCGCGACGCCCGCCCACAGCAGCACCGAGGACACCACCAGACCGTGGCCGAACCGAAGCCAGGACAGGCGCAGCGACTCCAGCAGGGGGTCGTGCTGGCGGGTGCTGCCCGCCCCGAGGCCGCCGAGGGCGATCAGTGCCGCGCCGAGCAGGCCGAGCAGGGCGGGGCGGCCCTCATCGGCGGTGGTGAACGCGGCCAGCCGCGCCAAGCCGGTGGGCGCGGTTGAGGTGGCTATCGGGCTGGACATTCGCCTACGCCGACCGGTTGGCGGCCAATCTGGCGAGTTCGGCCAGACCGGCCTTGGCCGGGGCGTTGATCGAGGCTTCCTCGAGCAGGGTGAGCGCCCGGTGGCTCAGGGTGCCGATGTGTTCCTCCACCGCCGCCAGCGCGCCCACCGAGACGATCGCGTCGCAGAGTTCGCGCACCTTGGCGTCGGTGAGTTCGCTGCCGACCGCGGTGCGCAGCAGTTCGGCGGCCGCGGGGTCGGTCTTGTCGGCGAGGTCGAAGGCCTCGGCCAGCAGCACGGTGCGCTTACCGGAGCGCAGGTCGTCGCCGGAGGGCTTCCCGGTGACCGCCGGGTCGCCGAAGACGCCGAGCACGTCGTCGCGCAACTGGAACGCCACCCCCAGGTCGGTGCCCAGGTCATGGAACAGCGTCTGGATCTCGGGCCGGTCGGCGGCCGCGGCGGCGCCGAGTTGCAGCGGTCGCGACACCGTGTACGACGCCGTCTTGTAGGTGTTGACGTTCATCGCCGACGCGATGGACTCGGCGCCGGACGACTCGGCGACGATGTCCAGGTACTGCCCGCCCAGCACCTCGGTGCGGATGTCGGACCACACCCGGTGAACCCGGTGCCTGCCGTCGCTGGGCAGGTCCACGGCGGCGATGATGTCGTCGGCCCACACCAGCGACAGGTCGCCGAGCAGGATCGCCGCCGAGCGGCCGAACTGGTCCGGCGCGCCGCGCCAGCCGTGCTTGCGGTGCAGGTGGGCGAAGTGCACATGGGCGGTCGGCATGCCGCGCCGCGTCGCCGAGTCGTCGATGACGTCGTCGTGCACCAGCGCGCACGCGTG
>CAZHUU010000015.1:8185-55973 GCA_964535335.1 uncultured Mycobacterium sp. | reverse complement strand
TCGAGCGCGCCGAAAAGCCGCAGGACGTCATCGCCGACGGCGCCGTCCGGGTCCGCGGCGACCGCGCGATACCCCCAGTAGGCGAAGGCCGGCCGCACCCGTTTGCCACCCCGCAGGATGAAGTCCTCGAGGACGGAGATCAGTTCGTCGTAGTCGGCGCCGATGTACGCCGCCGCCGCGCGCCGCTCCGCCAGATACCCCCGTAGTTGTTCGGTGACGGAGCCGGCCAGCTCGGCGGCCGACGGAGCTGTTGCCTGCACGCTCAGCGTCCGCCCCTTTCTGCGGTATCGGGATCCACCCGGTGGGTGCCACCAGAGTAGAGCGTGGGTGAGTTCGCGCCCCACTGTGGCACGGCGGGCCGTCGCACACGCGCCGACAGCCCGCTGAGCGCCCATTATGCTGGCGCAGTGACGAGCCCGGATTCCCCCGACCGCCAGGCGCCCTCGGTGGTGGACCGCCTCCGGCGAGCTGGCGGGCAGCCCGTCCCGTTCTCCGTCGAGTTCTACCCGCCGCGCGACGAGGCCGCCGAGGCCCGGCTGTGGCGGGCGGCGCGGTCTTTCGAACAGCTCAATCCCGCGTTCGTCTCGGTCACCTACGGCGCCGGCGGCTCCACCCGGGACCGGACCATCCGCGTCGTCGGGCAGCTGGCCGAGGAGACCACCCTGCTGCCGGTCGCCCACCTCACCGCGGTCGGCCACAGCGTGGCCGAGCTGCGCTCGCTGGTCGGCGCGTTCGCCGACCGCGGCATCACCAACGTGCTGGCGCTGCGCGGTGACCCGGAGGGCGGGGTGCACAACGAGTGGGTGCGCCATCCCGACGGCCTGGAGTACGCGGTCGAGCTCGTCGAACTGATCCGCGGGCTGGGTGACTTCCGGGTCGGTGTGGCCTCGTTCCCGGAGGGACATCCGCGGGCGATCGACCTCGATCACGACACCGCGACCCTGATCGCCAAGCTACGGGCCGGGGCGGAGTACTCGATCACCCAGATGTTCTTCGACACCGACGACTACCTGCGGCTGCGCGATCGGGTGGTGGCCGCCGATGCCGAGCAGGGCGCCAAGCCGATCATCCCCGGGCTGATGCCGATCACGTCGCTGCGCACGGTGCGCCGCCAGGTGGAGCTGTCCGGGTCGCAGATTCCCGCGGCCCTGCTGGACCGGCTGACCCGCGCCGCCGGGACGGGCCCCGAGGAGAACCGGGACGAGGTCCGCAAGATCGGGATCGAGCTGGCCACCGAGATGAGTCTGCGGCTGATCGCCGAGGGCGTGCCGTGCCTGCACTTCTGCACGCTCAACTTCGCCCGGGCCACCAGTGAGGTGCTGGCCAACCTCGGGATGACGGTGGCCGTCTAGTCCGTGGGCTAGTCCCCGGGCTCGCCGGGCTCCCCGGATTCGTCGGCGCCGGCGAATGCCGGCGACTGGTCGCGGTTGAGGTAGGCCAGGGTTCCGATCACCGCGGCGGCGACCATCGCCGCCAGCCCCAGCCACAGCGCCGCGCCGGTGAACGATCGGGTGCTGGGATCGGTGACGCGGGCCTGGGCGCTCATCGTCGAGACCACACCCGGTTTCAGCGTCCACTGCACCACGCTGCTCTCGATCCGCTGGCCGTTGGTCGAGGTGACCTCGCCGGGAAACGAGACGGTGAACTGCACGTCGGCGTCCGGATCGTTGACGCTGGTCAGGTCGACGCGGCCTTCCAGGATCACCAGGTTGCCCGCCCGGCGCAGCGAGACGTCGACGCCGGCCGCATCCCGGTTCAGGTTGGCCAGCTGGGGCACCTCGGCGAAGCTGAGGTCGGAGAACACCGCCTCCGAACCCACGTAGCCGTCGCCATCGTCGTACTTCGACACCGCGATCTTCTGGCTGAACGGGACGTTCATGTCGAACTGCGGCCCGGGGTCCTTGTCGTCGCGGACCTTGGCGGCCGCGATGATCTGGCCGGACACCTGGTCATCGGGGGAGACCGTGATGGAGGCGTGCACCCGGACGCAGCCCACCGCGAGCGGTGCCACGGCGAGCAGCAGCAATGCCAGCGCACGGCGGCGCAGCGGGCGGGATCGGTCGCGCACGATGGGTATCGTGCCAGACCCGCGTCCCCCGTCGGGGCGAACGCGAGCAGCCCGCCACGCCGGCGTTAGAGCGGCAGGGTGCGGCCGAGGATGGCGAAGGCCCGCGGATCGCCGGCGAAGTGGTATCCCCGGATGATGTCGGTGAAGCCCAGCCGCCGGTACAGCCGCCAGGCGCGGTTGGCCTCGCCGATGATCTCCGGGGTGGACAACAGCACGTTGGCCTCGGCGCGGTCGGCGAGCAGCCGGCGTGCCAGCGCCTCACCGAGCCCCCGGCCCTGTGCGCGGGGGTGGATGTGCAACTCGGTCAGTTCGAAGTAGCTGCTCATCAGGCGGCCGATCTCGTCGTGCTGCACTCCGACCCGATGCAGACCCTGGGTGACCTGCTGCTGCCACCACTGGTCGGGTGCGCCGCTGTAGCCGTACGCCACCCCCAGCAGCGGCGCCTCGCCCAGCTGCTCGGCGGTGGGCGTCGCCGAGTCGGCCGGGATGGCGGCGTCCACGGCCGCTTCCGCAGAAGTGGCGACCTCCACGGCCGCGTCCGCAGAAACGGCGACCTCCACGGCCGCGTCCGCAGAAACGGCGACCTCCACGGCCGCCACACCCTTCCAGCCTCGCCTGCGGGTGTGTTCCAGCCACATCGAGGCCCGCTGGCCCTCGGTGCCGCGCGGGTAACGCATCGCGTCGACGTACACGGTCAACGCGTCGTGGAGTCGGCGCTGCATGTCCTGGGGCGACAGCTCGATGAGGAAAGTCGCCAACGCCTCGGTGCCCCTGTTCGTCTTGCATGATCGATCCTGCGTCCACCGCCCATTATCGGGGTCGGCGCCGGCCCGGCTCCGGGCCCGGTCGTGACGGGCGGGTGACGTTGCCGACGCGGGCGTGGAACAACCGCTGGACACAGCTACAATCGCCTGGACCAACTAGGTGGTACGGGGCACTTTCACCTCGTATCATTTCAGTAGTTGCCCCGGACATGCGGGCAGCCAATACTTATCGGAAATCGCGACCGGTCACGTCGGCAAGGAGGGACGGATGCCACTCTCCGATCATGAGCAGCGCATGCTCGATCAGATCGAGAGCGCTCTCTATGCCGAGGACCCCAAGTTCGCCTCGAGCGTGCGGGGCGGCTCCCTGCGGGCGCCCTCGACGCGGAGGCGGCTGCAGGGCGCCGGGCTGTTCGCGATCGGGCTGGCGATGCTGGTCGCCGGGGTTGCCTTCAAGGCCACCATGATCGGGAGTTTCCCCATTCTGTCGGTGGTCGGCTTCCTGGTGATGTTCGGCGGCGTCGTGTTCGCGATCACCGGGCCGCGCGTGGTCGGGGGCGCCCGGGAGCGGGCCGGCGGCGCGCCCAGCGCCGGCCGTCAGCGCCGGGTCAAGGGCGCCGGAGGCTCGTTCACCAGCCGCATGGAGGACCGTTTCCGCCGCCGCTTCGACGAATAGCAGCGACTTCACCAATCCGGGGCAGCCGAACGGCTGCCCCGTTTTTGTTGTCCCCACTTTCTCCCACCGCGCCTGAACTGGACTTTTCCTGCCCCGGCCCGGGCCGTTCCGGGGGTTGGACCGCCACTCAGGGGCGCGGAGTGGGGAACTCGTCCAAAAACGCCCGCCGTAGTGGCGCAAAGTGGGGGATTGTGGGGTATTGTGGCGTCTAACGGAGCGACGGCTCCGGGGCGGTCCGGGGCAAGGAGATATGCGCAGCATGTTTCTCGGCACCTACACGCCCAGGCTCGACGACAAGGGGCGGCTCACGCTGCCCGCCAAGTTCCGCGATGCGCTGGCAGGAGGGTTGATGGTCACCAAAGGCCAAGACCACAGCCTGGCCGTGTTTCCGCGGGCCGCGTTCGAGCAGCTGGCCCGGCGGGCCGCCCAGACGTCCCGGAGCAATCCGGAAGCCCGGGCGTTCCTGCGCAACCTGGCGGCCGGCACCGATGAGCAGCACCCGGACTCGCAGGGGCGCATCACCCTGTCGGCCGATCACCGGCGCTACGCGCATCTGTCCAAGGACTGCGTGGTGATCGGCGCGGTCGACTTCCTCGAGATCTGGGATGCCGAAGCCTGGCAGGAATACCAGCAGACCCACGAAGAGAACTTCTCCGCGGCCAGCGATGAAGCACTCAGCGACATCATCTGATCCAGCGGCCCCGCCGCACGCCGCCCGTGCAACGTGGCCCTTGCCCGAACCGACCCTGACGTACTTCCCCAACGCCAGGTTCGCGCTCTCGGACAGGGACCTCGATGCAGGGGCGGCGCCCCGTCTCCCGGGAGGTCCCGTCGTGTCCGACTCCGGCGAGCACGGACACGTTCCCGTCCTGCTGGACCGCTGCGTCGAACTGCTGACCCCCGCGCTGACCCGCACCGCCCCGGACGGGTCGGGCGCCGTCCTGGTCGACGCCACCCTGGGCGCGGCCGGTCACGCCGAACGTTTCCTCACCCGGTTCCCGGCCCTGCGGCTGATCGGACTGGATCGCGACCGCAACGCCCTGGCGATCGCGACCGACCGGCTGGCCCGGTTCGGCGATCGCGTCACCCTGGTGCGGACCCGCTACGACGGACTCGCCGACGCCCTCACCGAGGCCGGCTGCGCCCGGACCGACTCCGTGGACGGCGTCCTGTTCGATCTCGGCGTCTCCTCCATGCAACTCGACGAGGCCGACCGCGGCTTCTCCTACGCCCAGAACGCGCCGCTGGACATGCGGATGGATCCCGATGCGCCGCTGACCGCCGCCGAGGTCCTCAACACCTACGACCGCGCCGCACTGACCGATATCCTGCGGCGCTTCGGTGAGGAGAAGTTCGCCCACCGTATCGCCGGCCTAATCGTCGAGCAGCGCTCGCGCGCACCGCTTTCCACCACCGCCGAACTGGTCGAGATCATCTACCGCGGCATCCCGGCACCGGCCCGGCGCACCGGGGGCCACCCCGCCAAGCGGACCTTCCAGGCGCTGCGGATCGCGGTCAACGCCGAGCTGGACTCGCTCAGCACGGCCCTGCCCGCTGCGCTGGCGGCGCTGCGCCCGGGTGGGCGGCTGGTCGTGATGGCCTACCAGTCGCTCGAGGACCGCATCGTCAAGACCGCGTTCGCCGCCGCGACCGCCTCCCGCTCCCCGGAGGGACTGCCGGTGGTGCTGCCGGGTCACGAGCCGGAGTTCGTAGCGCTCACGCGCGGCGCCGAACGCGCCGACGCCGAGGAGATCGATCGCAATCCCCGCAGCGCGCCGGTACGGCTGCGGGCAGTGGAACGTCTCGAGACGGGCAGCCGGGAACGGGGAGGGAACGGGTAATGAAGGTCGGGCGCAAGGCACCCACTCCGGACGACCGGAAGCAGACTGTGAAACGCAAGCCGGCACCGGCCCGTCGCGGTACGCCGGAAGGCGCGACGCGCACCCGCCGGACCGCCGAGCCCGCACCGCGTGCCCCCCGTCAGCGCCCCGGCGCCCCGGCCCGCCGCGAACCGCGCGCCCTGCGCCAGGGGCCGCAGACGGTGCCTACCGCCCGGCCCGCCGAGCGGCAGGCCCGGCCCAAGACCGCCAGCCAGGCGAAGGCCCGGTCGAAGGCGCGGAAGGCCAAGGCCCCCAAGATCGTTCGGCCGCCACTGCGTGAGCGGCTGATCGCCCGGCTGGCCAGCATCGACCTGCGCCCGCAGCGGCTGGTGGCCAAGGTCCCGTTCGTGGTGCTGGTCATCGGTGCGCTCGGGGTGGGCCTCGGCGTCACGTTGTGGTTGTCCACCGATGCCGCGCAGCGGTCCTATCAGCTGGGCACCGCGCGTGCCACCAACGAGGCGCTGAGCCAGCAGAAGGAAGCCCTGGAGCGCGACGTCCGCGAGGCGCAGTCGGCCCCCGCGCTGTCCGACGCCGCGCGCAATCTTGGGATGATCCCGTCGAAGGACACCGCGCACCTGGTGCAGGACCCGACCGGTAACTGGATCGTGGTGGGCAAGCCCAAGCCCGCCGAGGGTGCGCCGCCGCCGCCGCTCAACACCAAGCTGCCCGACGAGAAGCCGCCCGCCCCGCCGACGCCGGCGCCGAAGCCGGGCAGCCTCGGCAATATCGAGGTGCCGGTGCACGTCACCCCGGGGACGGCTCCGTTGGTCCCGGGAGCGACTCCGCTGGTGCCCGGGGCGACGATCCCGGGCGTGGCACCCCTGATGCCGGGCACGGCGCCGCTGCTGCCGGGGGCGACGATCCCGGGTGGGACCCCGCTCACCGCTGTACCGCCTGTCGCCGGACCGCAGGTGCCGGTGAACGCGCCGCCGACCACCGATCTGGGCCTCGCACACGCGCCCGTCGGGACCCTGCCCGGGCCCGCGCCGCTGCCCGGCCCGGTGCCGCTGACCCAGCCGCTCAACGTGCCGGTTCCGGCCGACGCCATCGTGCCGGTCGCCCCGATCGCCCCGGCCCCGATCCTGCCGCCGGCCGGAGCGGGCCAGTGAGCCGGGGCGAACGCTCCGTGTCCCGCCCGGCGTCGCAGCGCAAGCGTCGCGTCGCGGCCCCCGCCCCCAGCCCCGAGCCGGTCGGCCAGGGCCGCTCGGCGAAGTCCCGGCGTACCCGCGAGATCACCGAAACCACAAGACGGACAGCGACCTTCGCCTTCCGGCACCGCACCGGCAGCGTCGTCATCGTGCTCGCCCTGATGGTGGCCGCGGCCCAGCTGTTCAACCTGCAGGTACCCCGCGCTGCCGGCCTGCGCGCCGAGGCCGCCAGCCAGCTCAAGGTCACCGACGTCGAGAAGGCCGTGCGCGGCAGCATCGTCGACCGCAACAACGACAAGCTCGCCTTCACCGTCGAGGCGCGTGCGCTGACCTTCCAGCCCGCCAAGATCCGCAAGCAGCTCACCGAGGCCAAACAGAAGTCGGCGGCGGCGCCCGATCCGGACAAGCGGCTGACGGAGATCGCCCGAGATATCGCGGGCAAGCTCGACAACAAGCCCGACTACCAGACTCTGCTGAAGAAGCTGCGCAGCAATGACAGCTTCGTCTACCTGGCCCGGGCCGTTGACCCGGCGGTGGCGGGCGCGATCACCAAGAAGTTCCCCGAGGTGGGCGCCGAACGCCAGGACCTGCGTCAATACCCGGGTGGTTCACTGGCGGCCAACATCGTCGGCGGCATCGACTGGGACGGCCACGGCCTGATGGGCCTGGAGGACTCGATGGACTCGGCGCTGGCCGGCACCGACGGGTCGGTCACCTACGACCGCGGATCCGACGGGGTGGTGATCCCCGGCAGCTACCGCAACCGCCACGACGCCGTCGACGGTTCCACCGTGCAGCTCACCCTGGATGACGACATCCAGTTCTACGTCCAGCAGCAGGTGCAGCAGGCCCGCGACGTCTCCGGCGCCAAGAACGTCTCCGCCGTGGTCCTGGACGCCAAAACCGGTGAGGTGCTCGCGATGTCGAACGACAACACGTTCGACCCCAGCCAGGACATCGGCCGTCAGTCCGACAAGCAGATGGGCAACCTCGCGGTGTCCTCACCGTTCGAGCCGGGATCGGTGAACAAGATCGTCACCGCGTCCTCGGTGATCGAGTACGGGCTGTCCAACCCCGACGAGGTGCTGTCGGTGCCGGGCGCCATCGACATGGGCGGGGTGAGCGTGCACGACGCGTGGGAGCACGGCGTGATGCCGTACACCACGACCGGCGTGTTCGGTAAGTCGTCGAACGTCGGCACCCTGATGCTGGCGCAGCGGGTCGGACCGGAGCGCTACTACGACATGCTCGGCAAGTTCGGCCTCGGCCAGCGCACCATGGTCGGGCTGCCCGGCGAGAGCGCCGGCCTGGTGCCGCCGATCGACCAGTGGTCGGGCAGCACGTTCTCCAACCTGCCGATCGGACAGGGTCTTTCGATGACCCTGCTGCAGATGGCCGGCATGTACCAGGCGATCGCCAACGACGGCGTGCGCATCCCGCCGCGGATCATCAAGTCCACCATCGCCGCCGACGGCACCCGCACTGAGGAGCCGCAACCGAACGGCATCAGGGTGGTGTCGCCGGAAACCGCGCGCACGGTGCGCGGCATGCTGCGCGCCGTCGTGCAGCGCGACCCGATGGGTTATCAGCAGGGCACCGGCCCGGCCGCTGCGGTGGAGGGCTACCAGATCGCCGGCAAGACCGGCACCGCGCAGCAGATCAATCCGGCCTGCGGCTGCTATTACAGCGACGTCTACTGGATCACCTTCGCCGGCATGGCGCCCGCCGACGATCCGCGCTATGTCATCGGCATCATGATGGACAACCCGCAGCGCAACGCCGACGGCTCGGCCGGCCACTCGGCGGCGCCGCTGTTCCACAACATCGCCAGTTGGCTGCTGCAGCGCGAGAACGTCCCGCTTTCCGCCGACCCCGGTCCCGAGCTCACCCTGCAGGCCACCTGACGCGGCCGGCGGCGGTTGCTCGGTAGGGTGACAAGCCGTGACAGGCGTGACGAACGGCCTGCGGCCGCGCACGACACCGGGTCTGACGTTGCCCAGCATCGCGGCTCGGATCGGCGCTGTTCCCGCCGACGGCAGCCTGGTCCCGGACGTGCGGATCACCGGTGTCACTCTGCGCGGGCAGGACGCCGCCGCCGCTGACCTGTTCGCCGCGCTGCCGGGTGCCTCGGCGCACGGCGCCCAGTACACCCGCGACGCCGTCGACGCCGGAGCGGTGGCCGTCCTCACCGATGCCGACGGCGTGGCCGTCATCCACGAGCTGCTCGGCCGGCCGGCGCGGATTCCGGTGCTGGTGCACCCCACCCCGCGGGCGGTCCTCGGCACCCTGGCCGCCGCGGTCTACGGGCATCCCTCCGACCGGGTCGTCGTCGTCGGTATCACCGGTACCTCGGGGAAGACAACGACCACCCACCTGGTCGAGGCCGGCCTGCGCGCGGCCGGCCGCACCCCGGGACTGATCGGCACGGTCGGTGTCCGCATCGCCGGGCGCGACGTCCCGAGTGCCCTGACCACCCCGGAGGCCCCGGCCCTGCAGGCGCTGCTGGCGGTGATGGCCGAACAGGGCGTCGACACCGCCGTCATGGAGGTCTCCAGCCACGCCCTGGCCCTCGACCGGGTGGACGGCATCCGGTTCGCGGTCGGCGGGTTCACCAACCTGTCCCGTGACCACCTGGACTTCCACCCCTCGATGGAGGCCTACTTCGAGGCCAAGGCCCGCCTGTTCGACCCGTCCTCGCCGGTGCACGCGCACACCGCGGTGGTCTGCGTGGACGACGAGGCCGGCCGGGCCATGGCCCAGCGGGCCACCCACGGCGAGCAGCGCGCCGTGACGGTCAGCGTCGAGGGCCGCCCCGCCGACTGGCGGGCCGGCGACATCACCGTGCTGGGCAGCGGGGTGCAGGAGTTCACCGCCGAGGACCCGGCCGGTGTGCACCACCGGCTGCGGATCCGGCTGCCCGGGCGCTACAACGTCGCCAACGCGCTGCTGGCCCTCGCCGTGCTGGATGCCGTCGGGGTGTCACCCGAACAGGCCGCGCCCGGGCTGCGGGAAGCCACGGTGCCGGGTCGGCTGGAAGCGATCGAGGCGGGCCAGGACTTCCTCGCCGTCGTCGACTACGCGCACAAGCCCGGCGCCCTGGCCGCGGTCCTGGAGACGGTGCGCCGCCCCGGCGCCCGGCTGGCGGTCGTATTCGGCGCCGGCGGGGACCGCGATCAGGGGAAGCGGGAGCCGATGGGGCGCATCGCCGCCGAGTTGGCCGACCTGGTGGTCGTCACCGACGACAATCCCCGCGGCGAGGATCCGGCCGCCATCCGCGCCGCCGTTCTGGCCGGCGCCGGGCAGGCGCAGCGCCGTGCGGACGGCGAACTGGTCGAGATCGGCGACCGGCGCGCGGCCATCGAGTACGCCGTCGGCTGGGCCGGCCGCGGCGACGTGGTCGTGATCGCGGGCAAGGGCCACGAGAAGGGGCAGACCGCCGCCGGGAAGACCCACCCGTTCGACGACCGCGACGAATTGGCCCGGGCCCTGCAGGCGTTGGGAAAGCGCCCGTGATCGACCTGACCGTCGCGCAGATTGCCGAGATCGTCGGTGGCCGACTGGCCGACATCACCCCTGTCGAGGCGGCCGCCACCCGGGTGACCGGCACCGTCGAATTCGACTCCCGCAAGGTCGGCCCGGGCGGGCTGTTCCTGGCGTTGCCCGGCGCGCGCACCGACGGCCACGACTTCGCCCCGGCCGCGGTGGCCGCCGGCGCGGCCGCGGTGCTCGCCGCCCGCCCGGTGGGCGTGCCGGCGGTCGTCGTGCCGCCGACCTCGACGGTCGACGCCGCCTCCGGGGCGCTCGAGCACGACACCGACGGCGCGGGCGCCGCGGTGCTGGCCGCGCTGGCCAAGCTAGCGGCCGCGGTGGCCGCCGAACTGGTCGCCGGCGGCCTGACGATCGTGGGCATCACCGGGTCGTCGGGCAAGACGTCGACCAAGGATCTGATCGCCGCGGTGCTGCGCCCGCTGGGCGAGGTGGTCGCCCCGCCCGGGTCGTTCAACAACGAGCTCGGCCACCCGTGGACGGTGCTGCGGGCCACCGTGGACACCGACTACCTGGTGCTGGAGATGTCGGCGCGGCACCGGGGCAACATCGCCGCGCTGGCCGCCATCGCTCGCCCGTCGATCGCCGCGGTGCTCAACGTCGGCACCGCCCACCTCGGCGAGTTCGGCTCACGAGAGGCCATCGCGGAGACGAAATCCGAACTGGTGCAAGCACTTCCGCCGTCCGGGGTGGCGGTGCTCAACGCCGACGACGCGATCGTGTCCGCGATGACCGCCAAGGCCGCCGCCCGGGTGGTGCTGGTCGGGCGCTCGGAGAATGCCGACGTCCGGGCCGAGGACGTCGTCCTCGACGATTTGGCCCGCCCCGGCTTCACCCTGCGCACCGCCGACGGCACCGTGCCCGTGCAGCTCGCCGTGCACGGCGAACATCAGGTCGGCAACGCGCTGAGCGCCGCTGCGGTGGCCCTGGAATGCGGGGCGACCCTGGAGCAGGTGGCGAGCGCGCTGGCCGGCGCAGGCCCCACCTCGCGGCACCGGATGGAGGTGCACACCCGCCCCGACGGCGTCACCGTCATCAACGACGCCTACAACGCCAACCCGGAATCCATGCGTGCCGGACTGCAGGCGCTGGCCGTGATGGCGCGCGGCGAGCACAAGCGCAGCTGGGCGGTGCTCGGTGAGATGGGGGAGTTGGGCGAGGAGTCGATAACCGAACACGACCGCATCGGCCGGCTGGCCGTGCGCTTAGATATCAGTCGACTCGTCGTCGTCGGAACCGGGAGACCAATGAGCGCCATGCATCAGGGGGCGGTCATGGAGGGTTCCTGGGGTTCGGAGGCCACCATCGTCCCCGACGCCGACGCCGCCCTGGCGCTGCTGCGCGCCGAACTGCAACCGGGTGACGTGGTGCTGGTCAAGGCCTCCAACGCGGCCGGCCTGAGCGCCCTGGCCGAGGCGCTGGCCGAGGACCGCGGATGAGATTGATCCTCGTGGCCGTCGGCCTGTCGCTGGCGGTCTCGATCCTGCTGACGCCCGTGCTGGTGAAGCTGTTCACCCGGCAGGGCTTCGGGCAGGAGATCCGTGAGGACGGCCCGCCCAGCCACAAGACCAAGCGCGGCACGCCCTCGATGGGTGGGGTGGCCATCATCGCGGGCATCTGGGCCGGCTACTTCGGCACCCACCTGGTCGGACTCGTGCTGGACGGGGAGGGCCCGTCGGCCTCCGGCCTGCTGGTCCTCGCGTTGGCGACCGCGCTGGGCGCGGTCGGGTTCATCGACGACCTGATCAAGATCCGCCGCTCCCGCAACCTGGGCCTGAACAAGACCGCCAAGACCCTCGGCCAGATCACCGCCGCGGTGCTGTTCGGCGTGCTGGTGTTGCAGTTCCGCAACGCCGACGGGCTCACCCCCGGCAGCCCGGAACTGTCCTACGTACGTGAGATCGCCACCGTCACACTGCCGCCCGCGCTGTTCGTGCTCTTCGTGGTCGTGGTGGTCAGCGCCTGGTCGAACGCGGTCAACTTCACCGACGGGCTGGACGGACTGGCCGGCGGCAGCATGGCCATGGTCAGCGCCGCCTACGTGCTGATCACGTTCTGGCAGTACCGCAACGCCTGCGCCACCGCACCCGGCCTGGGCTGTTACAACGTGCGCGACCCGCTGGACCTGGCGCTGATCGCCGCCGCCACCGCCGGCGCCTGCATCGGGTTCCTGTGGTGGAACGCCGCCCCGGCCAAGATCTTCATGGGCGACACCGGCTCGCTGGCGCTGGGCGGCATCATCGCCGGCCTGTCCATCACCAGCCGCACCGAGATGCTGGCCGTCGTGCTCGGCGCGCTGTTCGTCGCCGAGGTGACCTCGGTGGTGGTGCAGATCCTGGCGTTCCGCACCACCGGCCGGCGGGTGTTCCGGATGGCGCCGTTCCACCACCACTTCGAACTGGTCGGCTGGGCCGAGACCACGGTCATCATCCGGTTCTGGCTGCTCACCGCGATCGCGTGCGGGCTCGGCGTCTCGCTGTTCTACGGCGAATGGCTGTCGGCCATCGGTGCCTGACACCGGAGATGACTGACGTGCCGGCCGGGCTGGAACCGCTGGCACCGGGTGCGGCGATCCTGGTGACCGGCGCCGGCGTCACCGGCCGCGCCATCGTCAGCGCGCTGAGCTCGTGGGATGTCCACATCACCGTCTGCGACGACAATGTCGCCGCCCTGGAGGCGTTGGCCCGCAACGCCGTCGACACCATCGCACCCGCCGATGCGGTCACCCGGATCGGCGGCTACGCTTTGGTGGTCACCAGTCCCGGTTTCCCGCCGACCGCGCCGGTCCTCGCCGCGGCGGCCGCCGCCGGGGTGCCGATCTGGGGCGATGTGGAGTTGGCGTGGCGCCTCGACGCCACCGGCCGGTACGGGCCGCCGCGCACGTGGCTGGTGGTCACCGGCACCAACGGCAAGACCACCACGACGTCGATGCTGCACGCGATGCTGGTCGCCGACGGCCGCCGGGCGGTGCTCTGCGGCAATATCGGCGAACCGGTGCTCGACGTGCTGTCCGAGCCGGCCGAGCTGCTGGCGGTGGAGCTCTCCAGTTTTCAGCTGCACTGGGCGCCGTCGCTGCGACCGGAAGGCGGTGCGGTCCTCAACGTCGCCGAAGACCACCTGGACTGGCACGGCAGTTTCGAGGCCTACGCCGCCGCCAAGGCCCGGGCGTTGAGCGGCCGGGTGGCGGTCGCCGGGCTCGACGACGCGCCGGCGGCCGCGTTGCTGGATGGCGCACCCGCCCCGGTCAAGGCCGGTTTCCGGCTGGGGGAGCCCGGGCCCGGGGAACTCGGGGTGCGCGACGGCCTGCTGGTGGACCGGGCGTTCGCCGACGATCTGGTGCTGTGCCCGGCGGACGTGATCCCGGTCGCGGGCCCGGTCGGTGTGCTCGACGCGCTCGGTGCCGCGGCGCTGGCCCGCGCGGTGGGCGTTCCGGCCGCCGCGATCTCCTCGGCCCTCGCGGACTTCCGGGTCGGGCGGCACCGGGCCGAGCCGATCGGGGTGGTCGCCGGGGTGCGTTACGTCGACGACTCCAAGGCCACCAACCCGCATGCCGCCCAGGCGTCGGTGCTGGCGTACCCGCGGGTGGTGTGGGTGGCCGGGGGACTGCTCAAGGGCGCGTCGGTGGACGACATGGTCACCGCGGTGGCCGACCGGCTGGTCGGCGCGGTGCTGATCGGCCGCGACCGCGCCGTGGTTGCCAAGGCGTTATCGCGACACGCACCCGATGTCCCGGTCATCGAGGTTGTGACGCGGGAGGATGCTGTGGTGCATGAGACTAATGAGTCTGTTGTTACTCATGGGACTCGAGTGATCGACGCTTCCGGACTCGGACTGGGCGCAGCGGTGATGACCGAGGTCGTCGCCGCCGCCGCCGAGCTGGCGAAACCCGGCGACACGGTGCTGCTGGCACCGGCAGGGGCGTCGTTCGACCAGTTCGCCGGCTATGCCGACCGGGGCGACGCGTTCGCCGCCGCGGTTCGCGCCGCGGTCCGGTAGCGACCGTGGTCAATCCACTCGCCCGGCTCCGGCGCCGGGCGCACGACTCCGATCCGGCCGCGCCCGACGACGCTGACGGAGCGGTGGCCGACGCTGTGGACGGCACCGACACCGGCCCCGCTCCGGTCGTCGCGACCGCCCCCGCCCGGCGGTTCGGATTCCTCCCGGAACTGAAGTTCGGCACCTGGCTGAACCGGCCGATGACCTCGTTTCACCTGCTCATGTCGGTGACCGCGCTGCTGGTCACCCTCGGCCTCACCATGGTGCTCTCGGCATCCGGGGTGCACTCCTACGACGAGGACGGCTCCCCGTGGACCATCTTCGCCCGCCAGGTGCTGTGGACGGTGCTGGGCCTGTTCGCCTGCTGGGTGGCGCTGCGGATGCCGGTGGCCTTCCTGCGCCGCACCGCCTTCTCGGCGTTCGCCCTCACCATCGTGATGCTGGTGCTGGTGTTGATCCCCGGGATCGGGCACGAGTCCAATGGCACCCGCGGCTGGTTCGTGGTCGCGGGCATTTCGATGCAGCCCTCGGAGCTCACCAAGATCGCGTTCGCGATCTGGGGGGCACATCTGCTGGCCACCCGGCGCATGGAGCGGGCGTCGTTGCGCGAACTGCTGATCCCGCTCATCCCGGCGGCGGTGATCGCGCTGGCCCTCATCGTCGCCCAGCCCGACCTCGGCCAGACCGTGTCGCTGGGCATCATCCTGCTGGCCCTGCTGTGGTACGCCGGCCTGCCGCTGAAGGTGTTCGTCAGCTCACTGGCGGCGGCGATGGCGGCCGCCGCGGTGCTCGCGGTCTCCGAGGGCTACCGCTCCGACCGGGTGCGATCCTGGCTGGACCCGTCGGCCGACGCGCAGGGGGCCGGCTACCAGGCCCGGCAGGCCAAGTTCGCCCTGGCCAACGGCGGGGTCTTCGGCGACGGGCTGGGTCAGGGCACCGCGAAGTGGAACTACCTACCCAACGCCCACAACGACTTCATCTTCGCCATCATCGGCGAGGAACTGGGCTTCGTCGGCGCGTTCGGGCTGCTGGCCCTGTTCGGGGTGTTCGCCTACACGGGGATGCGGATCGCCCGGCGCTCGGCCGATCCATTCCTGCGCCTGCTGACCGCGACCGCCACCATGTGGGTGATCGGCCAGGTGTTCATCAACGTCGGCTACGTCATCGGTCTGCTGCCCGTCACCGGCATCCAGCTGCCGCTGATCTCCGCTGGTGGAACATCAACGGCCACAACGCTTTTCATGATCGGCCTGATGGCAAACGCGGCCCGTCACGAACCGGAGGCGGTGGCCGCGCTGCGGGCGGGCAGCGACGACCGGATGAATCGGCTGCTGCGGCTGCCACTGCCCGCGCCGTATTCCCCCACCCGGGTGGAGGTGCTGCGCGATCGGCTGCGCTCCCGCCCGCCGCCCGCCAAGCAGGCCAAGGCGGCCAAACCCGCCAAGCAGGCCAAGGCGGCCAAACCGGCGAAGTCGGCTCAGCGGTCGGGCAAGCCGGCGCAGCAGTCGGCCAGGCGGGCGCCGCGGACCGCCGAGGCCGGCCGCCGCGGCGCGCCACTGCCCGCGACAGCCCGCACGGCCGCCCGGTCCGACCGGCGCTCGGGGCACCATGGAACCGCTTCCCGTCAGGGTCAGGCCGGTGGCGCGGAGCGCAACGGGCATCATGGAGGCGCCCGCACACGGCGGGCCGGCACATTGGAAGGTCAGCGTTACGGGTGAGTGTCTCGGGGGTCGGCGGCGGATTGGAGCGCAGCGACTCCGGTAACAGCGGCGGCGGATTGGAGCGCAGCGACTCCGGTAACAGCGGCGGCGGAACCCTGTCGGTCGTCCTCGCCGGCGGCGGCACCGCGGGGCACGTCGAGCCCGCCATGGCGGTCGCCGACGCCCTGGCCATCCTCGATCCGGGAATCCGGATCACCGCACTGGGCACCGCCCGCGGGCTGGAGACCCGGTTGGTGCCGGAACGCGGCTACCGGCTGGAACTCGTCACCCCGGTACCGCTGCCCCGCAAACTCAACGCCGACCTGGTGCGGCTGCCGGCGCGGATCGTCCGGTCCGTGCGCGAGACCCGCGCCGTTCTCGACGAGGTCGACGCCGACGTGGTGATCGGTTTCGGCGGCTACGTCGCACTGCCCGCCTACCTCGCCGCACTCGGGCGCCGGCGGGTGCCGGTCGTCGTCCACGAGGCCAACGCCAGGGCGGGGATGGCCAACCGGGTCGGCGCCCGAACCGCCCGGCGGGTGCTGGCGGCGGTTCCGGGCTGCGGGCTGCGCCGCGCCGAGGTGGTCGGCATGCCGGTGCGGGCGTCGATCACCGAACTGGACCGGATGGCGCTGCGCGCGCAGGCGCGCGCCCACTTCGGGTTCGCCGACGACGTGGTGGTGCTGCTGGTCTTCGGTGGTTCCCAGGGCGCGGTGTCGATCAACCGGGCGGTGTCGGGGGCCGCGGCCGCACTCGCCGCCGCCGGGGTCGCGGTGCTGCACGCGCACGGCCCCAAGAACACCCTGGACCTGCGCACCCCGGAGCCGGGGGACCCGCCGTACGTGGCGGTGCCGTACCTGAGTCGAATGGATCTCGCCTACGCCGCGGCCGATCTGGCGATCTGCCGCTCGGGTGCGATGACGGTGGCCGAGGTGTCCGCGGTCGGCCTGCCCGCGGTCTATGTGCCGTTGCCCATCGGCAACGGCGAGCAGCGGCTCAACGCCCTGCCGGTCGTCGACGCCGGCGGCGGCCTGCTGGTCGATGACGCCGACCTCACCCCGGAGTTCATCGCCCGCGAGGTGGTCGGGCTGCTCGGCGACCCGGTGCGGCTGACGGCGATGACCGCCGCTGCCGCACAGGTCGGCCACCGCGACGCGGCCCGGCGGGTCGCCGAGGTCGCGGTGGAGGTGGCGCGTACCCGGCACGCCGGGGGAAAGGTGCGGCGGACGTGAACCGGCCGCTGCCACCTGAACTCGAGCGGGTGCACATGGTCGGCATCGGCGGGGCCGGGATGTCCGGTATCGCCCGGATCCTGCTGGACCGCGGCGGGCTGGTGTCCGGCTCGGACGCCAAGGAGTCGCGTGGGGTGGCCGCGCTGCGGGCCCGCGGCGCGCAGATCAGCATCGGCCACGACGCCGCCAACCTCGACCTGCTTCCGGGCGGGCCCACCGCGGTGGTCACCACCCATGCGGCGATCCCCAAGACCAATCCCGAACTCGTCGAAGCCCGCCGCCGTGCGATCCCGGTGATCCTGCGCCCGGTGGTGCTGGCCAAGCTGATGGCCGGGCACCGCACCCTGATGGTGACCGGCACCCACGGCAAGACCACCACCACCTCGATGCTGATCGTCGCGCTGCAGCACAGCGGGCTGGATCCGTCGTTCGCCGTCGGCGGCGACCTGGGGGAGGCCGGCACCAACGCCCATCACGGCAGCGGCGACTGCTTCGTCGCCGAGGCCGACGAGAGCGACGGGTCGCTGCTGGAGTACACCCCCGATGTCGCGGTCGTCACCAACATCGACGCCGATCACCTCGACTTCTTCGGTAGTCGCGAGGCCTACGCCGCCGTCTTCGACGACTTCGTCGAGCGACTTACCCCGGGTGGTGCGCTGGTGGTGTGCGTCGACGACGAGGGCGGGGCGGCGCTGGCCGAACGCAGTGCGGCACTGGGTGTCCGGGTGCTGCGCTACGGCAGCGGACCCGCTGCCGACACCGAGCTGGCGGGTGCACTGGTCGGCTGGGAACAACACGGCACCGGCGCCGTGGCCCACGTTCAATTGACCGGCGAGCCCCATCCGCGGGTGATGCGGCTGGCGGTGCCGGGTAGGCATATGGCGCTCAACGCACTCGGTGCGTTGCTGGCCGCCACCGAGGCCGGGGCCCCGGTCGACGACGTGCTCGACGGGCTGGCCGGCTTCGAGGGTGTCCGTCGCCGCTTCGAACTGGTGGGGACGGCCAACGGGGTGCGGGTCTTCGACGACTATGCCCACCATCCGACCGAGGTCAAGGCGGCGCTGACCGCGCTGCGCACCGTCGCCGCGCAGGACGGCGCCGGTCGACCGTCGGCGAGCGGCGGCCGATCCATCGTCGTGTTCCAGCCGCACTTGTATTCGCGCACAAAGACTTTCGCCCGGGAGTTCGGCGCCGCGCTGGACAACGCCGACGAGGTCTTCGTGCTCGACGTCTACGCCGCGCGCGAACAGCCGCTGCCCGGGGTGAGCGGGGCGTCGGTGGCCGAGCATGTCAGCGCACCCGTGCACTACGTGGCCGACTTCTCCGCGGTCGCCGACCAAGTCGCCGCGGCGGCGCGGCGCGGCGACGTGGTGGTGACGATGGGCGCCGGGGACGTCACGATGCTCGGCGCAGAGATCATTGCGGCCCTGCACGCCAAGGCCAACCGCTCGCACCCGGGGACCCGCGGATGACCGGGCCGGGGGAGCAGCCGCCGGCCGACCCGGTGCCCGACGATATCGGCGACGCCGCGACGGCGGAGTTCCCCGCGGTCGAGGCGCCGGACGATGGGGGCGGGGCAGCGCCCGAACCGGCCGAGAGCGCCGAAGCTGACACCGAGGCCGGCGAGGCCGAGCACGCCGACACCGAGGCCGGCGAGGCCGAGCACGCCGACACCGAGGCCGGCGAGGCCGAGCACGCCGCCGATGACCTCGAGGGCCCACGGCGGCGGGCCAGGCGGGAACGCGCCGAACGGCGTGCCGCCGAGGAGCGGGCGCGGGCGATCGAGCAGGCCCGCCGGGAGGCCAAACGTCGCGCGCAGGGCAGGCCGGTCGACGAGCCCCAGCGGCTGGGCCGGGGAACCGTCCGCGGACTGAAGGTACTGGTCTGGTTCATCCTGCTGAGCGTGGTCAGCGTCGGGCTGGGCCTGATCCTCTACTTCACGCCGCTGATGTCGGCGCGCTCGCTGGTGGTGACCGGGACCGGCGCGGTGACCCGCGAGGAGGTCGTCGACACCGCCCGGGTCCCGCTGGGCACCCCGCTGCTGCAGATCAACACCGACACGGTGGCCGACCGGGTGGCCGGGATCCGCCGGGTCGCCAGCGCGCGGGTGCAGCGCGAGTACCCCTCGACGCTGCGGATCACGATCGTCGAGCGAATCCCGGTGGTGGTCAAGGACTTCCCCGACGGGCCGCACCTGTTCGACCGCGACGGCGTGGACTTCGCGACCGCGCCGCCGCCGCCCGGCCTGGCTTACATCGACGTCGACAACCCCGGGCCCGCGGATCCGCCCACCAAGGCCGCGCTACAGGTGATGACGGCGCTGCGTCCCGAGGTTGCCGGCCAGGTCAGCCGCATCGCGGCGCCCTCGGTCGCCTCCATCACGCTGACGCTGACCGACGGCCGCACGGTGGTGTGGGGTACCACCGACCGCACCGACGAGAAGGCCGAGAAACTGTCCGCCCTGCTGACCCAGCCGGGGCAGACCTATGACGTGTCCAGTCCGGATCTGCCGACCGTCAAGTAGGAGGAACCATGCACCGCAGCGCCGTCGTCGTCCTGGCGGGCCTCGCCGCCGGCCTGGCCGGGTGCGCGCACGGCACCTCCTCGGTCCCGGCGGCCCCGGCCCTGAGCACGACGGCCCCGGCCCTGAGCACGACGGTCGCGACCACCCAGGCGACCACGACTCCGACGACCACCGGGCCCTCGCTCATCGGCGGCATGACCGTTTGCACCAAGGAGGCGCTCGCCGAGCCCGCCGCCGCGGCGGCGCGCGCGCTGGGACCCGACAACGTCTACACCGTCGACGATCTGCACTGCGCCGACGGCTGGGCGGTGACCAGTGGGCTGCTCGCGAGCAGGGCCAACCCCACCATGGGCGCCCCGACCTCGTTCGTGTTCGAGCAGGAAGGTCAGTTCTGGGTGGTGCAGGACAAGACCAAGGTGTGCGGCACCAACCCGACCACCACCACGGCCCCGGCCGACGCCGCGATTCCGGCCGCCCTCTTCCTGCCCGGCTGCGCCGCGGGCTGATCCGCGGCGGCGCCCCGAACGCCGCTGTGAACGCGGACGGAAATTTCGCCCGCGACACGTCGGCGCGCCTCCCCAATCCGCGGCGCACCGGCCATACGGTTCTGGTTGCGCGGAACTACTTGACATAACTCTAAGCCTCTGGTTGAGGTTGAGGGTTTGCCCAGGGCCTCGCGCCACCCAAGCCCACCAGGGAGGAAGACAGACACGATGACCCCTCCGCATAACTACCTCGCCGTCATCAAGGTCGTTGGCATCGGCGGCGGTGGCGTCAACGCCGTCAACCGGATGATCGAACAGGGACTCAAGGGCGTTGAGTTCATCGCGATCAACACCGACGCCCAGGCGCTGTTGATGAGCGATGCCGACGTCAAGCTCGACGTCGGTCGCGACTCCACCCGCGGGCTCGGTGCCGGCGCGGACCCGGAGGTCGGCCGCAAGGCCGCCGAGGACGCCAAGGACGAGATCGAGGAGCTGCTGCGCGGCGCCGACATGGTATTCGTCACCGCCGGCGAGGGTGGCGGCACCGGCACCGGCGGTGCGCCGGTGGTGGCCACCATCGCCCGCAAGCTCGGCGCCCTGACCGTCGGCGTGGTGACCCGGCCGTTCTCCTTCGAGGGCAAGCGCCGCTCGAACCAGGCCGAGACCGGCATCGGTGCGCTGCGCGAGAGCTGCGACACCCTGATCGTCATCCCCAACGACCGCCTGCTGCAGATGGGCGACGCCCAGGTCTCGCTGATGGACGCCTTCCGCAGTGCGGACGAGGTGCTGCTCAACGGTGTGCAGGGCATCACCGACCTGATCACCACCCCGGGCCTGATCAACGTCGACTTCGCCGACGTCAAGGGCATCATGAGCGGGGCTGGCACCGCCCTGATGGGCATCGGCTCGGCCCGCGGCGACGGCCGCGCGCTCAAGGCCGCCGAGGTCGCCATCAACTCCCCGCTGTTGGAAGCCTCGATGGAGGGCGCCCAGGGCGTTCTGATGTCCATCGCCGGCGGCAGCGACCTGGGCCTGTTCGAAATCAACGAGGCCGCCTCGCTGGTCCAGGAGGCCGCGCACCCCGACGCGAACATCATCTTCGGCACCGTCATCGACGACTCACTCGGTGACGAGGTGCGCGTGACGGTGATCGCCGCCGGCTTCGACGCCGCCGGGCCCAGCCGCAAACCGGTGATCGGCGCGGCCGGGGCCCCGATCGCCCCGGGGAGTGCCGGCAAGCTGAGCTCGGCGCTGTTCGATCCCATCGACGCCGTCAGCGTGCCGGTGCACACCAACGGAAAGACGGTCAGCATCGGTGGGGACGACGGTGGGATCTCCGACGACGACGTCGACGTTCCGCCGTTCATGCGGCACTGATCCGCGCCGTACCGGCACCGATGATGGCGCCCGGATACTGGTTTTCGTGACCGTTCGCATCCGCCGCGTGACCACCACCCGCGCCGGCGGGGTCTCGGCTCCGCCGTTCGACACCTTCAATCTCGGTGATCACGTCGGTGACGAGCCGGCGGCGGTCGAGGCCAACCGGGCCCGGCTCGCGGCGGCGATCAAACTTCCCCCGGAGCAGGTGATCTGGATGAACCAGGTGCACGGCGACCACGTCGAGATCGTCGACGAGCCCTGCACCGAGCCGTTCGAGAACACCGACGCCCTAGTCACCACCACCCCTCGGCTGGCCCTGGCCGTCGTGACCGCCGACTGTGTTCCGGTGCTGATGGCCGATGCCCGGGCCGGCGTGGTGGCCGGCGTGCACGCCGGGCGGGTCGGCGCCGCCGACGGCGTGGTGCTGCGGACCCTGGAGGCCATGCTGGCCCGGGGTGCCCACCCCGAGGACGTCTCGGTGCTGCTCGGTCCGGCCGTCAGCGGGGCCAACTACGAGGTGCCGGAGGAGATGGCCGCCGACGTCGAGGCCCGGCTGCCGGGCAGCCGCACCACCACCGGCGCGGGCACCCCGGGCCTGGACCTGCGCGCCGGGATCGCCCGGCAGCTCGCCGGCGCCGGTGTCACCGCCATCGATGTGGACCCGCGCTGCACGGTCGCCGACCGCCGGTTGTTCAGCCACCGCCGGGACGCGCCGACCGGGCGGCTGGCCTCGCTGGTGTGGATGGAATGAGCACCGACCCGAACCGCGAGGGCGAGCTGGTGAGCGCGCTGGGCGCGTTGCGCAGCCGGCTCGCGCACGCCGCCGAGGCGGCCGGCCGCACCACCACCGACATCGAGTTGCTGCCGATCACGAAGTTCTTCCCGGCCGGTGACGTGGCGATCCTGTGGCGGCTGGGCTGCCGCAGCTTCGGGGAGTCGCGCGATCAGGAGGCCACCGCGAAGATCGCCGAGTTCGGTCGACTGACCGGGGCCGAGCGAAGCTCGGTGCACTGGCACATGGTCGGCCAGATCCAGAGCAAGAAGGCCAAACACGTTGCGCAATGGGCGGATACGGTGCACTCGGTGTCGACCGCCAAGGTGATCACCGCCCTGGATCGCGGTGCCGTCCAGGCGCTGGCCGAGGGCGCGCGCTCCGCGCCGGTGCGGGTGTTCGTGCAGATCAGCCTCGACGGCGACACCGAACGCGGCGGGGTGGACATCGGTGACCCGGCCGCCGTCGACGGGATCTGCGCGCAGGTCGCCGATGCCGACGGCCTGCGACTGGTGGGATTGATGGCCATCCCGCCACTGGACGCCGATCCGGACGTGGCGTTCGCGGCACTGGCCGCCGAGCACCGCCGGGTGCTGGCCGGCCATCCCGGCGCCACGGAGTTGTCGGCCGGGATGTCCGGGGACCTGGAAGCGGCCGTGCGACACGGTTCAACGTGTGTGCGTGTCGGTACGGCGCTTATGGGACAACGTCCTCTAACGTCTCCCTGAGTAGTCACTCCAGTCACATCTTCATCACAGACACCGAACTTCACGCTCTAGAAGGGTCCAGCGATGAGCACACTGCACAAGGTCAAGGCCTACTTCGGGATGGCCCCGATGGATGACTACGACGACGAGTATTACGACGACGACGAACGCGACACCGGTGCGCCGCGTGGCCGCTCCTACGGTCGGCGCGGGGATCGGTTCGACGACACCTACGCCGGCGGCCGCTACGAGGGGCGCGACTACGACGACCCGCGCGGCGAGTACGACGCCCCGCCCACCGGCGGATTCCGCTACGCCGACGAGCCCCGCTACCGGCCGCGCGAGTTCGACGACATGCCGCGGCCGTCCCGGTTCGGTTCACTGCGCGGCTCGACGCGCGGCGCCCTGGCCATGGACCCGCGCCGGATGGCCGAGCTGTTCGACGCCGGCAGCCCGCTGTCGAAGATCACCACGCTGCGGCCGAAGGACTACAGCGAGGCCCGCACCATCGGCGAGCGTTTCCGTGACGGCCAGCCGGTGATCATGGACCTGGTGTCGATGGACAACGCCGACGCCAAGCGCCTCGTCGACTTCGCCGCCGGGCTGGCCTTCGCGCTGCGCGGCTCGTTCGACAAGGTCGCGACCAAGGTGTTCCTGCTCTCGCCGGCCGATGTCGACGTCAGCGCCGAGGAGCGCCGGCGGATCGCCGAGGCCGGCTTCTACAGCTATCAGTAGCGCGGTCGGAAGTCGGCCCGACGCAGCCCTGGTGGGCGACCGCCCGCCGACTGGGTAGGCTGACGGGCGCCGCGCTGGGAAGAAGCCAGCGTGTCGGCAATGTCACATCCGCTGTTAGTTAAGGACCGGCTCTAGTTGGCGCTGTTCTTCGAAATCCTGGGCTTCGCGCTGTTCCTGTTCTGGCTGCTGCTCATCGCCCGGGTGGTCGTCGAGTTCATCCGGTCGTTCAGCCGCGATTGGCACCCGCGCGGACTGACCGTGGTGATCCTCGAGGCGATCATGACGGTGACCGATCCTCCGGTGAAGCTGTTACGTCGGCTGATCCCACAGCTGACCATCGGCGCGGTGCGCTTCGACCTGTCCATCATGGTGCTGCTGCTGGTCGCCTTCATCGGCATGCAGCTGGCGTTCAACGCCGCCGCGTCCGCCGCCTGAGGCCGCCTCGCGGGGTGCCGGGACATACTCCATTGAGGAGCGGATTTCGATGCGCCACGCCGATTCGGGGCCGGGGAAAGTTTGAAATTCGGCCTTAATTATCGCGCTCAGGCGCAACCGGCGGTTCTGGTGTGACAGGATGGACGCCAGTTACAGTACGGCACGAAGTACGACACACCCGTCCTACACTTTGAGTTCGGTTCGACCGTCCAGATTCGAGGGGGCACACAAATGCCACTTACACCGGCCGATGTGCACAATGTGGCATTCAGCAAGCCACCCATCGGTAAGCGGGGCTACAACGAGGACGAGGTCGACGCCTTCCTCGACCTGGTGGAGAACGAGCTCACCCGCCTGATCGAGGAGAACTCCGACCTGCGCCAGCGGGTCAGCGAACTCGATGCCGAACTGGCCGGCGCCCGCGCCGGTGGTGTGGTGCAGCCGACCCAGGCCATCCCGCTCTACCAGCCCGAACCGGAGCCGGCACCGGCCGCCGCGCCCGTCGCGCAGCCCGTCTACGAGGCGCCGAGCCCCTCGGTCACCGAAGAGCAGGCGATCAAGGCGGCCAAGGTGCTCAGCCTGGCCCAGGACACCGCGGACCGGCTGACCGGCACCGCCAGGGCCGAGGCGGACAAGCTGGTGGCCGACGCCCGGGCCAACGCCGATCAGATCCTGTCCGAGGCGCGCAACACCGCCGAGTCCACGGTGGCCGACGCCAAGGCCCGTGCCGAGGCGATGCTCAGCGACGCCCAGACCCGGTCGGAGACCCAGCTGCGCCAGGCGCAGGAGAAGGCCGACGCCCTGCAGGCCGACGCCGAGCGCAAGCACACCGAGATCATGGGCACCATCAACCAGCAGCGCACCGTGCTCGAGGGTCGCCTGGAGCAGCTCCGCACGTTCGAGCGCGAGTACCGGACCCGCCTGAAGACCTACCTGGAGTCCCAGCTCGAAGAGCTCGGCCAGCGCGGATCCGCCGCCCCGGTCGATTCCGGCGCCACCAACGACGGCGGCGGCTTCAACCAGTTCAACCGGGGTAACAACTAGGGTTCCGGTTCGGGCTGGACCACCTCGGACTCCAGCCCGAGAACACGCTCGTCGCTGCGGAGGTTGATCGATGCTGATCGTTGCGCTGGTGCTGGCGGTGATCGGCCTCGCGGCCCTGGTCACCGCGGTCGTCACCAGCAATGAACTGGTTGCGTGGGTGTGCATCGCGGCCAGCGTGCTGGGCGTGATCCTGCTCATCGTCGACGCGATCCGCGAGCGCCAGCAACGCGAGGACTCCGAAGACGGCGAAGGATCCGTCGCCGCACCGGCCGCATCCGACGCGGTCGCCTACTCCTCCGAAGAGACGACCGACTCGGTCTACGCGGACTATCCGGAGGCGGTCGCCGAGGAGCAGCATCCCGACGAGGTGGTCTCCGACGATCCGGAGTCCGACACCCCCAGCGACGACGAGCCCCAGCTGCCGGAGCCGGCCGAGGAGGACGCCGTCCATCTCGAGGACGAGACCGCAGAGGACGAGGCCTCGGACGAGTCCGACGCCGAGGCGGTCGAGGCCGGGGAATCCGACACCGAGGAATCTGACACCGAGGAATCTGACACCGAGGACACGGAGGAATCCGGCACCGAGGAATCGGCCGAGGAGCCCGGCAAGCGCTGATTCGCGCCGAAGGGTGATCCAACCGGCCCGCGGCTACGAAGTACAACCATGGGCATCGAATACGCCAGCATCGTCGACCATCCGCTCGACGAGGTCTTCGCCTGGCACACCCGGCCGGGCGCCATGCGCAGGCTGGTGCCGCCGTGGCAGCCGATGCGGGTGGTGGCCGAGACGAGCTCCCTCGCCGACGGTGTCGCCATCCTGGGTCTGCCGGCCGGGCTGCGCTGGATCGCCCGCCACGACCCCGCGGGCTATGACCCGCCGTATCAGTTCGTCGATGTGCTGTCCTCCGACGGCCTGCTGACCCTGCCGCCGCGGATCATCGGCTGGTGGCGCCACACCCACCGCTACGAGGACGCCGGGGACGAGTGCACCCGGGTGCACGACATCGTCGACACCACCGTTCCCGGTGTGGCGCTGCGCTCGACGTTCGCCTACCGGCACCGGCAGCTGGCCGACGACCTGGCCGCGCACCGGGACGCCGCCGAGGCGGGCGCGGGTCGCCTGGTGGTCGCGATGACCGGCTCCTCGGGTCTGGTGGGCACCTCGCTGGCCGCGTTCCTGTCCACCGGCGGCCATCGGGTGATCCGGCTGGTCCGCCGCGAACCCGCCCACCCGGACGAACGGCGTTGGGAGCCAAACGACCCCGCGCCCGACCTGCTCGAGGGTGTCGACGCCGTCGTGCACCTGGCCGGTGAATCGATCGCCGGCCGGTTCACCGAGGCGCACCGACGGGCGATCCGCGACTCCCGCATCGAACCGACCCGACGGCTGGCCAAGCTGGCCGCGGCGGCCGGGCCGCAGGTGCGGGCGTTCGTCAGCGCCTCGGCGATCGGCATCTACGGCTACGACCGCGGCGACGCGCCGTTGTGCGAGGACAGTGCCCGCGGCGACGGCTTCCTCGCCGACGTGGTCGCGGACTGGGAGGACGCCACCGGCCCGGCCGCGGAGGCCGGGGTGCGGGTGGTCAACGTGCGCACCGGCATCGTGCAGGCCGCGGCCGGCGGCACCCTGCGACTGCTGCGCCCGCTGTTCGCGGCCGGACTGGGCGGCCGGCTCGGCAGGGGCAGGCAGTGGCTGTCCTGGATCGGCATCGACGACCTGCTCGACGTGTACTACCGCGCCCTCTACGACGCGCGGCTGTCCGGCCCCGTCAACGCCGTCGGGCCCGCCCCGGTGCGCAACAGCGAGTACACCCGCGCCCTGGCCGCAACGATGCACCGGCCTGCCCTGCTGCCGGTGCCGTCGATCGGGCCGCGGCTGCTGCTCGGCGAACAGGGCGCGCGGGAACTGGCCGAGGCCGACCAGCGGGTGCTGCCGACCCGGCTACAGGAACTGGGCCACCGATTCCGGCACCAGACCGTCGAGGACGCGCTGGCCCATCAGCTGGGCCACGACGCGGCGCCCGGAATGCTCTGAGTCAGGCCCGCCACGAGCGCAGGTTGCGCAGCAGCGCGTTCTTCTTGTACTCGTGCCCGGCCATCCGGCCCAGGATGTCGTCGAGCATGAGCACTGCGTCGGTGATGTAGGGCCCCTTGTTGAGCATCACGCATTCGGCACGCTCGCCCATGGCGGCGTCGCTGATCTCGGCCCGCGACGGCAGGCCGGTCTTGGCGAGTTGCTCGAGCACCTGGGTGGCCCAGATCACCGGCAGGTGCGCGGCCTCGCACAGGCACAGCGTCTCCTCCTGGAGTTCGGCCATCCGCTCGTAGCCCGTCTCGACGGCCAGGTCGCCACGGGCGATCATCACCCCGACCCGGCGCCGGCGCATCGCGGTCAGGATCAGCTGCGGCAGCCGTTCGAACGCCTCCAGGGTCTCGATCTTGAGCACCACGCCCAACTCGCGGTTGCCGAGGCGGTGCAACTCGTCGAACAACCGGATCACATCCGCCGGCTCGCGCACGAACGAGAACTGCACCAGGTCGGCCAGTTCGCTGACCGTCGCCAGGTCGGCGATGTCCTTGTCGGTCAACGCCGAGATGGGCAGGTCGGTGTCGGGCACGTTGATGCCCCTGCCCGCCCGTAACTTCGCGGTGCCGTGCGCGGGGCGGTCGATGCGGATATCGAGGCTGTCCGCGGCGATGCCGACCACCCGGCCGCCCAGCTTGCCGTCGTCGAACAGGATCCGGTCGCCCACCTCGGCGGTGTCGAACACCTCGGGCAGCGTGCAGCCGATCCGGGGCGGCTGGTCGTCGTCGACCGGCGCGGGGGTGCAGTCGCGGGTCAGGTGCAGGATGTCGCCGGTCGACAGCGCGATGCTCTGGTCGATCGGCGGCAGCTCGCAGATCGGGGTGGCGTCGTCGGTGCCGACCACGGCGACCACGGTGCCGGTGCCGACGTAGGTGGTCTTCTCCACCGTGACCACGAACCCGCCGGGCCCGGCGGCGGCCAGCAGCAGTCGGCGCTTCGATCCGCGGGTGTCCCGCAGTCGCAGCTCGTCGCCCTCGGTGCGCCGACCCAGCCAGCCGCCGTCGACCGGCAGCACCGCCAGCCCGGGTTCCGGCGGCGGCACCGGGCGCCGGTTGGCCGTCAGCCAGGCCCGGCCCGCGGAGACCACCCGGCCGAGGGCGTTACGCGACGGCCGCAGCCGAACCACCGACGGCCCGGGTTCCAGCGGGCCGGTGCGCAGCTTGGGGCCGGCCAGATCCATCGCCACCAGACATGGCCGGTCGGCGGCCTGCGCGGCCGAGCGGACGTTGGCGGCCATCGCCTCCCACGCGACGGGATCGTCGTGGGCGCAGTTGATCCGGGCGACCCGCATCCCGGCGTCGATGAGCCCGCGTACCAGGGCGGGGTCGGCGGCGGCCTCGGACGGCAGGGTCACCATGATCCGGGCCGCCCGGTCCTGCGGAGCGGGGCCGAGCAGGGCGGTGGCGTTGCGGTCGAGCAGCCGCGGACCGTCGGGGATGTCGACCGCGACATGGTCGGTCGGGTTCCAGCCGGCGCCGCGCATCGCGGCGATCGCCGCCGCCACCCGGCGCAGGGTGGCCTGCACGTGCGCTTCGCTGCGGCCCAGCGATGACAGCCCGAAGCATGCCAGCCGGTACTGCAGGTCCCGCAAGTCGACCTGACGCAGCGCCCAATAGTGCACCAGGTTCGTTGCACTGCAACGATTCTCGGGATTGGTGGGGGCGATCAGGTGTTGCCATTTGCGCTCGGCCTCGGCCAGCCTGCCCAGCAGTGCGTCGATTTCGCGGTGCAGCTCCGCGAGCTGTTCGCCGACCTCAGGCATACCCGGAAGCTAGTCCGGTCAGGTTGCGGTTGGGTGAACGGGTTCCGGATGTGACTTTAGGCCCACGCGGGTGGCCCCAATGGCCCGCGCACCGACCGCCAACTTGCACGATGATGGCTTCATGGCGTCCAGTGATCCCGTGGTGCTCGACGGCGCGGGTCTGCACCGGCTGGTCGGCGAACTGCGCGCCAGGGGCTATCGGGTGGTCGGGCCCACCCTGCGGGACAACGCCATCGTGCTTGCCGAACTGGAGAACGCCGACGAGCTGCCCTACGGGTGGGGAGTCGATGTGGCGCCGGGGACCTACCGGCTGCGCAAGCGCGACGACGCGGCCGCCTTCGGCCACTCGGCGGGGCCGCAATCGTGGAAGCAGTTCCTGCACCCGCCGCGCCAGCGGCTGTGGTCGAGCGGACCCGACGGGGTGGACGCTGCACCCGAACCGGAGCCCACATACGCCTTCCTGGGGGTGCGGGGCTGCGACCTGGCGGCCATGGGCGTGCTGGACCGGGTGCTGTCCGGCGGGGCGCACCCGGACGGCTCCTACGCCGGGCGGCGCAGGCAGGTGTTCGTGGTCGCCGTCAACTGCACCGAACCGGGTGGGCTGTGCTTCTGCTCGTCGATGGGCACCGGCCCATCCTGCAGCGCCGGAAACTATGACCTGGCGCTGACCGAACGCACCGACGGTGCCGCGGTGAGCTACCTGGTCGAGGTGGGCAGCCCGGCCGGCGCGGACCTGCTGTCGGCGGTGCCGAGTCGCGCCGCGGCGCCCGCCGACACCGCGGCCGCCGCGGAGGCGGTCAGCACCGCCGCGACCCGGATGGGTCGGGCCATGCCGGAGGTCGACCTGCGCGCACTGCTAGCCGACTCCCGGGAGTCCCCGCACTGGGCCGAGGTTGCCAACCGGTGCCTGACCTGCGGGAACTGCACCATGGTGTGTCCCACCTGCTTCTGCACCAGCACCTCCGACGTCACCGACCTCACCGGTGAGCACGCCGAGCGCTGGATGGAGTGGGCGTCGTGCTTCGAACTGGACTTCACCTTCGTCCACGAGGGCCCGGTACGCCGTTCCGGGGCGTCGCGCTACCGGCACTGGCTGACCCATAAGCTCGGCACCTGGCACGACCAGTTCGGCAGTTCGGGGTGTGTCGGCTGCGGTCGTTGCATCGCCTGGTGCCCGACCGGGATCGACATCACCGAGGAGATGGCCACCTTCGCCCGACTGGCCGAGGACGCCGATGAATGAGATGGCACCGGTTTCCTACCGGGTGCGGTCCAAGGTGGTGGAGAACTCCGAGTCGGTCACGCTGTGCC
This sequence comes from uncultured Mycobacterium sp., assembly GCA_964535335.1. Taxonomy (GTDB): domain Bacteria; phylum Actinomycetota; class Actinomycetes; order Mycobacteriales; family Mycobacteriaceae; genus Mycobacterium. The sequence goes on along the minus strand of CAZHUU010000015.1, from coordinate 25,722 downwards.
TGGAGCCGACCACCACCGAACTGGCCGCGCCGCGGCCCGGCGAGTTCATGATGCTCTACGCGTACGGGGTCGGGGAGATCGCGATCTCGGTCAGCGGCGACCCGTCGCTCACCGATGGCACCATCACCCACACCATCCGGTCGGTGGGCGCGGTCAGCGCCGCGCTGTGTGCGCTGGAACCCGGTGCCACGCTGGGGGTCCGCGGGCCGTTCGGCACCGCCTGGGGACTCGAGGACGCCGAAGGGCAGGACCTCGTCGTCGTCGCGGGCGGGGTCGGCCTGGCTCCGCTGCGCCCGGTGGTACTCGGTGCGCTGGCGCATCGGGATCGCTACGGCCGGGTGGTGGTGATCGCCGGCGCACGCGCGCAGCGCGATTTTCTTTACTCGGCGGAACTTGCTTCCTGGCAGCAGGATTCACGTCTCGAGGCGCATGTGACCGTCGACGTCCCGATCCAGGGCTGGCTCGGCGAGACCGGTTTCGTCACCGAACCATTGCGCAGGTTGACCCTGCAACCGGACCGCGTGACGGCGTTTCTGTGCGGCCCCGAATCCATGATGCGGTTCGGTGCGCAGACCCTGCTCGCCAAGGACATCGCCCCGCAGTCGATCCGGGTGTCCCTGGAGCGCAACATGCAGTGTGGCATCGGCTGGTGTGGGCACTGCCAACTCGGGCCGCTGCTGCTCTGCCGCGACGGCCCGGTGGTCGGTTACGACGTCGCCCGGCCGCTACTGGAAGTCGAGGAGCTCTGACATGCCCAGCCTCGCCGTCTGGAAATTCGCCTCCTGCGACGGATGCCAGCTCACCATCTTGGACTGTGAAGACGAACTGCTCACCCTGGCCGAGCAGGTGCAGATCGCCACGTTCGCCGAAGCGTCCAGCGCGATCGTCGGCGGCCCGTACGACCTGTCGCTGGTCGAGGGCTCCATCACCACCCCCGCCGATGAGGAGCGCATCCGCGAGATACGCTCCCAGTCAACGACTCTGGTGGCCATCGGGGCGTGCGCCACGGCCGGTGGCATTCAGGCGCTGCGCAATTTCGCCGATGTCGGCGAATTCACCTCGGTGGTCTACGCCCGGCCGGACTACATCCACACCCTGGCCACCTCCACGCCGCCGTCGGTGCACGTCACCGTCGACTACGAGCTGCGGGGCTGTCCGATCGACCGGGGCCAGCTGCTCGACACCCTGGCGGCCCTGCTGGTCGGGCGCAAACCGCGGCTGCCCGCGGCGACGGTGTGCACCGAGTGCAAACGGTCCGGCGTCGCCTGCGTCACGGTGGCCGAGGGCATACCGTGTCTCGGGCCGGTCACCCACGCCGGTTGCGGCGCGCTGTGCCCGCGCCACCACCGTGGCTGCTACGGCTGCTTCGGCCCGATGGCCACCCCCAACATGGGCGCCATGATCCCGCTGCTGCACCTCGACGGGATGTCCGGTGACGACGTCGACCGGGTGTTCGACACCTTCAATGTCACCCAGTTCGCCGCCGAGCGGGGCACCGAATGAGCCCCTCCGTCAACGGCTCTCGCCCGCCGTCGTCGCGAACCATCCGGGTCGGCGCGCTGACCCGCGTCGAGGGCGAGGGCGCCCTGCACGTCGAGGTGCGCGACGGGGTCGCCGAGCGGGTCGAGCTCAACATCTACGAACCGCCGCGATTCTTCGAGGCGTTCCTGCGCGGCCGCAAGTACACCGAGCCGCCCGATATCACCGCCCGAATCTGCGGCATCTGCCCGGTGGCCTACCAGACCAGCGCGATGAACGCCATCGAGGACGCCTGCGGCGTCACGCTCGATCCGCAGGTGGTGGCGCTGCGCCGGCTGTTGTACTGCGGGGAGTGGATTCACAGCCACGCGCTGCACATCTACCTGCTGCACGCACCGGACTTCCTCGGCGAACCCGACATCATCAGCGTGGCGCGCAACCACCGCGCCGCCGTGGAGCGCGGCCTGGCGCTGAAGAAGGCCGGCAACCGGTTGATGGAGCTGATCGGCGGTCGCTCGATCCATCCGATCAATGTGCGGCTGGGTGGCTTCTACTCGGTGCCGACCCGCGCCGACATGCGGGCCATGGCCGAGGTGCTGCGCGGCGCGCTCGATGATGCGGTGGCGACGGTGGCGTGGGTCGCCGGATTCGACTTCCCGGACGTGACGGTCGAGCACGAACTGCTGGCGCTCACCGGGGACCGATATCCGCTTGAGGACGGCGTGATCGCGCGCAGCGCGGGCCCGGTATTCCCGATAGCGGAGTTCAGCGAGCACGTCGTCGAGACCCAGGTGGCGCACTCCACCGCCCTGCACGCCACGCTGGACGGCAGGCCGCACCTCACCGGGCCGCTGGCCAGGTACTCGCTCAACGCGCACCTGCTGACGCCCGCGGCCCGGCAGGCCGCCGCCGCCGCCGGTCTGGGGGAGCAGTGCCGAAACCCGTTCCGCAGCATCGTGGTTCGGGCCGTCGAGGTGGTGTTCGCAGTGGAGGAGGCACTGCGGATCATCGAGGACTACGCGCCGCCGCAGCCGTTCGTCGAGGTGCCGGCCCGCCCCGGGGTGGGGCACGGGGTCAGCGAGGCCCCGCGCGGGCTGCTCTATCACCGCTACGAGATCGACGACGCCGGCCTGATCAGAACCGCGCTGATCGTCCCGCCCACCTCGCAGAACCAGGGGGCGATCGAAGACGACCTGGCTCGGGTGGTGGCCGCCGGCGGCGACCTCGACGACGCGGCGCTGACGTCGATGTGCGAGCGCACGATCCGCAACTACGACCCGTGCATCTCCTGCGCCACCCACTTCCTGACGCTGACGGTGGATCGCCGGTGAGGGTGGTCGTCATCGGCCTCGGCAACGAGCACCGCCGCGACGACGGCGTGGGACCCGCGGTCGCGGCCGAGGTCGCGGCGCGCCGCCCGCCCGGTATCCGAGTACTCACCTGCGCGGTCGAACCGACCGCGATCCTCGACGCCTGGGACGGCGCCGACCTGGCCGTGGTGGTCGACGCCGCGGCCGGACCGGACGCCGTGCCGGGCCAGGTCCGCCGCTGCGCCATCGACGAAGTGGTCGACCCCGGTGCGCTCAGCTCGCACGATCTCAATCTGGTGCAGACCTACGAACTGGCCCGCGTCCTGGACCGCGCCCCGCGGCGGGTGGTTCTCCTCACCGTCGACGTCGCCGACACCCGGCATGGGGTAGGCCTGAGTTCTGCAGTGGCACAAGCAGTTCCGGCGGCGGCGGCGATGGTGCTGGACGAATGTAGCCGTAGCCGGGCTTAGTTTTCGCTCGGTGGTGGTTGCGGCTGGAATGGTTGGTACCACCACCAATCGGCGCGCTCGCCGGTCGGGCCCGGGCATGGCGGCACCTTGGGTGGCGGTGTGCTCGGTGGCCGAGCCAGCGAGCCCGCGCTCAGTGGCCGGCCGGCGCCGTCGGTGACCGTGAGATCGTTCGCGGGTCCGTTGATGGTGATGAGACCGCGATGATGTGCCCGGTGGTGATAGGGGCACACGAGCACGAGGTTGGCCAGTTCGGTGGGGCCGCCGTCTTCCCAGTGAATGATGTGATGGGCGTGCAGACCGCGGGTGGCCCCGCATCCGGGAACCGCGCAGGTTCGGTCGCGGTGCTCGAGGGCACGACGAAGCCGGCGGCTGATCACCCGCGTTGTGTGGCCGGCGCCGATGAGCTGCCCGTCGCGTTCGAACCATGCCTCACAAGTGGCGTCACACAACAGATATCGACGGTCGGAGTCGCCGAGCAGCGGGCCCAGGAGCAGCGATGCGGCGCGCTGTGCGACATCGACGTGCACCACCACGGTGGTGTGCTGACCGTGGGGCCGGCGAGCCGCCTCGGCATCCCACCCGGCTTCGACCAACCGCATGAATGCGTCCGGGGTGTTGGGCATGGGCGGCGCGGTCTCAGAGGATCCGGCGCCGTGATCCCGCTCCCACTCGGCGGTCAGCGCATCGCGATGTGCCTTCAGCGCCGCGTCGAACTTCGCCGCCTCGTCGTGGGGAAGTCTGATCCGCCAGCAGCTGCCGTCGTCGTCCGCGGTCTTGGTGATCGAGGCCTGCGTTGCCCGATCTGGCCCGGCGGCGGCTTCCGGCCGCGGTTCGAGCTTGACTGCGGTACGCAGCTGGTTGACGGTCGCCACCGCCGCCAGCTGCGCGTAGTGCTCATCGGAGCCCTCGCCGGCTCGGGCGGCGATGACGCCCACCTGGTCCAGCGACAGTCGACCCTCCCGCAGGCCTTGGGCACAGCGGGGGAATTCTTCGAGCCGGTGCGCGACGGTGGCGATGGTATGGGCGTTTGCCGATGACGAATCGGTCTTCCACGCCACCAGCGCCGCCACCGACCGGGCACCGGTAGCGCCGCACAATTGGTCGCGATCCATCTCGGCGACGATCGCAACGATGCGACCGTCGATCGCGTTTCGTTGACCGGTCAGCTCCGCCAATTCCTCGAAGAGCACCTCGAGACGCTGATCAGCACCGGAAACCACGGTGCTGGACGAGGTGGCGGAGGACATAGGAACAGTGTCGCACCGGGGTACGACAATTCTGCCGGCCGAGCTAACCCACGACCCGGTCGACGAACCCACTGACCAGCCGGCGCAGCCTGCGCGCGGCGTCGTCGACGTGGCGGGTCGTGTGGGTTCGCAGATCGTCCTGGTGCAGGCCGAGCCGCCCGAGATCGCCGTCGGCGCCCCCGCGCAGGTCGTCGGTGATCCACAGCTCCAGCAGGTCGTGATCCAGCTCGGGGTGGAACTGCAGGCCCATTGCGCGGCCCTTGACGAAAGCCTGTGAGGCGCTTGCATTTCGAGCTATCTCGACCGCGCCCGGCGGCGGGGTGAACCGGTCGAAGTGCCACTGAAACCACGGCCCCTCGGGTACCAGGTCGTCATCGCTGCTGTGCACGTGGTGCCAACCGACCTCGGGGGCGTCGGACCGCTGGACCGACCCGCCCAGCGCGGTGGCCACCAGCTGCCCGCCGAAACAGATCCCCAGCACTCCGACCCCGGCGTCGACCGCGGCCCGAACCGTGTCGATCTCGTCGGCCACCCAGCGCAGCCGCTCGTCGTAGACCGCCCACCGCGAGCCCAGTGGCACGATCACGTCGTAGCGGGTCGGGTCCGGGAAAACGACCTCCACGACCGGGTCGTCGGGGCGGTCGGCGGGGACCACTTCGAAGGTGTCGACGTCGAAACCGAGTTCGGTGAACGTCTCGCCGAGCAGCGCCTCCGGCGCGATGGGATCGTTGTAGATGAACAGGACCTGACCGGGCACGCGTTCAACCTATGTCAGCGACCGGATTATTTCGCGGGCGGAAGCGGTGGTGCACGGCCGGGCGCGAGCACCGCGCCGATCCGCCGGAACAGGGTGTCCGCCTCGTTGCGATAGTCACCAGTGGCGTCGAACGCGTCCTGGGCGTACGTGACGGCGACCGCGATCGCGATCCTGTCCGCAGGCAGATACGCCTCGATGGCCGCGTACCCGCCGAACATCGGATTCTGCAACAGCCAGTCGCCGGAGATCACCACACCCATTCCGTAGGTATAGAAGTCGGTCTGCGGGCCGCAGGTCGGGCAACCCGGCTGGGCGTGGGTACGGCCGCGGAGCCGCGGCGAGATCATCGTCTGATACGACTCGCGGGACAGCAGCCGGCCGGAGCCGAGGCCGACGGCGGTGGCTTCCAGGTCGTGGATGGTCGTGGTCTGCACCGCGCCGTGGGTGATGGTCCACGAGGGGTTCCAGAACGTGCTGTCCTCGTAGAACGGCCTGCCGGGCGGGATCCCGAGCGCCTGGCGGCGCTCGGAGGAGAACGCGTGCAGCACCGGTTGCGGGATCTCCGGGGTGAACGAATTGGTGGTGTCGTTCAGCCCGAGTGGGCCGAGCACCTCCTCGCGCAGCAGTGTCGGCATGTCCTTGCCGGTTGCCTTCTCCAGGGCCAGCCCCAGCAGCAGGTAGTTGGTGTGGGCGTAGTTCCAGTTGGTCCCCGGCGCATACAGCAGCGGGCGGTGTATCGCGAACCCCAGCAGCTGCTCCGGTGTCGTCCACTGCCGGAACGGATCGGCCAGGAATGCGGCCTCGAACTCGGCGTTGCCGATGACGTAATCGGAGTAGCCCGAGGTCATCTGGGCCAACTGGCCCAGCGTCACCCGGTCGGCGTTGGGCACCTCCGGCAGCCACCTGGCGAGCTTGTCGTCCAGTGCGACGCGGTTCTGGTCGACCAGACGCAGCAGCAACGTCGCCACGTAGGAGATGGCGACCGCGCCGTTGCGGAAGTGCATCGCGGTGCCGGCGGGCACTCCCGTCATCGATTCCCCGAAGCCCTCGGTGAGCACCTCTTCGCCGCCCACGGTGGCTCGCACCAGGACCGCCTTGAGATGAGCACCGGCCATGGTGTCCCGCACGATCTTGCGCACCGCGTCGGCCTTGGTTGCGGGACCGGCCGCGGGACCCGCCGCCGGTGCGGTCTCCGGCGCTGCGCAGCCAGTCACCAGAGCCGTCGCGGTGAGTGCGGCGACCAGTGCGCGCCCCCGGCGCAGCCAGCGCCGCCCTTGTATCGTGAGCGGCAGAGCGCCCCGCGGCCGCGGGGCGGCCACGGTCGGCACGGGTGGAACCATGAGTGTGTTGTACACCGCTCTGCTCGCACTCGTCGTCGTCGCGCACTTCGCGTTCCTGATCTACCTGCCCAGCGGTGGGTTCTTGGCGTTGCGCTGGCGGCGCAGCATCTGGCTGCACGTGCCCGTGGTGCTGTGGGGCGTCGGCAGCGTCGTCCTGCACTTCTGGTGCCCGCTGACCGGACTGGAGCAATGGACTCGCTCCCGAGCGGGTATGCACCCGCTCAATTCCGGCGGATTCATCGACCACTACATCACCGGGACCATGTATCCCTCCGGTGGCACGGGCTACGCGCAGACCGCGGCGTTCACCGCCGTCCTGGTGTCGTGGTTCGCCTATGCCGCGACGGCACGGCGGGTCCGGTCGGCGGGCACCGGGAACGGTGACCCCGGGTGGTTGCGGGCGAAATCAGGATAATGACGGCATGAACGTCTCGGTGTTGGTCTGGGCCGTCACGTGCGCGGCGATTCTCGGATTGTTCGTCTTCGACTTCTACGCCCACGTCCGGGTGCCGCACGAGCCGACGTTCCGGGAGTCGGCGATCTGGTCGTCGGTCTACATCGGGCTCGCGGCGGTGTTCGGCCTCGTAGTGTGGTGGCTCTGGGGCGGGGAGTTCGCCGGTGAGTACTTCGCTGGGTACGTCACCGAGAAGGCCCTGTCGGTGGACAACCTGTTCGTGTTCACCGTGATCATGGCGACGTTCGCCGTGCCGCGTGAGTTCCAGCAGAAGCTGCTGCTGATCGGCATCGTGATGGCGCTGGTGATGCGTGCGGCGTTCATCGCCGTCGGCGCCGCCGCGATCAGCACGTTCAGTTGGGTGTTCTACCTGTTCGGGATCTTCCTGGTGCTCACCGCCGCCAAGTTGGCGAAGGAGGCCGGCCACGAGAAGGAGGTCGAGGAGGAGCGCGACAGCCGGATCATCGCCCTGGTGAAGCGTTTCGTGCCCACCACCGACGACTACGACGGCGACAGGTTCCTCACCAAGGTCGACGGTAAGCGGGCCGTCACGCCGATGTTTTTGGCGCTCATCGCCATCGGGTTCACCGACTTGCTGTTCGCGCTCGACTCCATCCCGGCGATCTACGGGCTCACCGAGCAGCCTTACATCGTGTTCACCGCCAACGCGTTCGCGCTGATGGGACTTCGGCAGCTGTACTTCCTGATCGGCGGGCTGCTCGACCGGCTGGTCTATCTGTCTTACGGGCTGTCGCTGATCCTGGCCTTCATCGGCGTCAAACTGGTGCTGCATGCGCTGCACGAGAACACCCTGCCGTTCATCAACGGCGGCGCGAAGGTGAAGGTGCCGGAGATCTCGACCGGTGTCTCGCTGAGCGTAATCGGGGTGATCCTGGTGGTCACCACTGTGGCCAGCCTGGTGAGGACGCGGGGGCGGACGGCGCCGCCGGATTCGGGTGTGTCCGAGGGGGGACTTGAACCCCCACGCCCGTTAATAGGGCACTAGCACCTCAAGCTAGCGCGTCTGCCATTCCGCCACTCGGACCTCGCCCCAAGCGGGGCAGCTAAGGCTATCGGATTCGTCAGCCGAGGCCCAAACCGCCGCCGTCGCTACGCGGCGGGCATCCGGTCGGCGATCTGGCGGGCGATGGCGGCCGCCGCCGCGGTCGGCCCGTGCGCGGTGCACGCCTCGATGTCGACTGCGACGTTGCCGTGCACCGTCAGGGCCCGCTGGCAGGCCCACTGCTCCGGGCTGCGCTCCTCGCGCGACACCGCGAGCACGTCGCGGTCGGTGCTGGTCTGCCCGACCGACCACACCTGTTCGGGCCCGATCGGCTGGGGGTAGCTGAGCTCGCGGTTCGAGCAGCCGGCCCAACTCTGCTGCGACGCCTCGAAGAAGTCGGCCGCGGCCCGGGCGGTCGGGAACAGCACCACCGCCTGCACGGCGTAGTGCGACCAGTTGGCCGCCGTCGGCGGCTCCCGCAGCACCTGACCGTGCACGGCGGTCCAGCCGGTGTCGGCGTAGACGTCCTGCTGGGCCGCGCCGCCGACGGCCAGGCAGTTCTTGTCGGCGAGGAACATGCTGTCATTCCAGGTCTTGCTCACCTCGCGGGTGACCACCATGTCGTCGCCGGACAGCGCCGCGCCGACGTCCGGGGCGGACAGCAGCAGGCCGGGCAGCGCCTCGGGGGTGGTCAGCGACGCGTGGGGCGCCGGCATCGCGGTGCCCGAGGTGGTGGCCGTGCAGCCGCCGAGCGCCACGCACAGCAGTGCCGCGAGCGCGGGCAGGCGGGGGGTCACCGGTAAATCAAACATCATCTCGGCGTGTTGCGCATGTGGTTGGAGATAAACATGTGGTAAAGGAGGCTTTGGCCTGCCGCCGCTGCCCCGGCTGGCGGGCAGTGGTAGGAAAGGGGACTGTGACCACTCCCGTCGACGAGGTCGTCGACCTCGTCAGCGCCCTGATCCGGTTCGACACCTCCAACACCGGTGAACTCGAGACCACCAAGGGTGAGGCGGAGTGCGCGCGGTGGGTGGCCGAACGGCTGCGGGAGGTCGGCTACGAGACCGAGTACGTCGAGTCCGGGGCGCCGGGGCGCGGCAACGTCTTCGCCCGCCTGGCCGGGGCGGACCCCGGTCGTGGCGCCCTGCTGGTCCACGGCCACCTCGACGTGGTCCCGGCCGAACCGGCGGACTGGAGCGTGCACCCGTTCTCCGGCGCCGTCGCCGACGGCTACGTGTGGGGCCGCGGCGCGGTCGACATGAAGGACATGTGCGGGATGATGATCGCGGTTGCCCGGCACTTCAAGCGCGCCGGCATCGTCCCGCCGCGCGATCTGGTGTTCGCCTTCGTCGCCGACGAGGAGGCCGGCGGCCGCTACGGCGCCAAGTGGTTGGTGGAGAACCGGCCGGATCTGTTCGAGGGGATCACCGAGGCGGTCGGCGAGGTGGGCGGCTTCTCGCTCACGGTGCCGCGCCGCGACGGCGGCGAGCGCAGGCTGTACCTGATCGAGACCGCCGAGAAGGGCATGTTGTGGATGCGGCTCAAGGCCCGTCGCCGGGCCGGGCACGGCTCGTTCATCCACGACGACAACGCCGTGACGGCGATCGCCGATGCGGTCGCCCGGTTGGGCCGCCACGAGTTCCCGATCGTGGTGCACCCGGCGGTCGACGAGTTCCTCTCGGCGGTCGCCGAGGAGACCGGCTACACCTTCGATTTCGATTCGCCCGACCTCGACGGGGCGATCGCCAAGCTGGGCTCGATCGCCCGGATCGTCGGTGCCACCCTGCGCGACACCGCCAACCCGACGATGCTGAAGGCCGGCTACAAGGCGAATGTGATCCCCGCGACCGCCGAGGCGGTGATCGACTGCCGGGTGATCCCCGGCCGCCAGGCGGCCTTCGAGCGGGAGGTCGACGAGATCATCGGCCCGGACATCACCCGCGAGTGGGTCACCGAATTGCCCTCCTACGAAACCGAATTCGACGGCGATCTGGTCGAGGCGATGAACGCCGCGCTGCTCGCCGCCGACCCGGAGTCGCGCACGGTCCCGTACATGCTGTCCGGCGGAACCGACGCCAAACACTTTGCCCGCCTTGGCATCCGGTGCTTCGGCTTCATCCCGCTTCGGTTACCGCCGGAGCTGGACTTCGCGGCGCTGTTCCACGGGGTCGACGAGCGGGTACCTACCGACGCACTGGAGTTCGGCACCCGGGTGCTCGAGCGCTTCCTGACCAACTGCTGACCGAACACGAAAGGACTGCCCCCCATGGCTTTCGACTACAACCCGTACGACTTCCTGCCCGACTTGCCGGGCTTCACCCTCACCAGCACCGACATCGCCGACGGCAAGCCGTTGCGCAAGGCACAGGTCAGCGGGATCATGGGCGCCGGCGGCGAGGACGTCTCACCGCAGCTGAGCTGGTCGGGCTTCCCGGAGGAGACCCGCAGCTTCGCGGTCACCGTCTACGACCCGGACGCCCCGACCGCCTCGGGTTTCTGGCACTGGGCGGTGGCGAACCTGCCCGCCACCGTGACCGAACTGCCCGCCGGGGTCGGCGACGGATCGGTGCTGCCCGGTGACGCGCTGACCCTGTGCAACGACGCCGGCATGCGCCGCTACATCGGCGCCGCCCCGCCGGCCGGGCACGGCATCCACCGCTACATCGTCGCGGTACACGCGGTGAAGGTGGAGAAGCTCGAACTCGCCGAGGACGCCAGCCCGGCCTACCTCGGCTTCAACCTGTTCATGAACGCCATCGCCCGGGCCACCATCCACGGCACCTACGAACAGAAGTAGGGCCCCAGCGGCCCTCAGCGGGCCGCCGCACCCGATTCCGGGCGGTAGCGCTGTGCCCGGCTTCGAGCGACTCTTCGGCCGGTGCCGACGGGATAGTCGCTCAGAGCCGGGCACAACACACCCCACCCAACTCCCCGCGAGCGACGAGGCCGGGGCGGCGCTCACTCCGACGAGCCGACCGCCTCGGCCAGCGCCGCGAACCCGCCGGCGTGCAGTCGCTGGGCTATCCCGTCGTGAATGTCCCTGGCCCACAGGCCCCCGCCGTAGACGAAGCCGGTGTAGCCCTGCAGCAGCGCGGCGCCGGCGGTGATCCGTTGCCACGCGTCCTCGGCGGTCTCGATGCCGCCCACGCTGATCAGCACCAGCCCGGTACCGACCCGGGCGCGCAGCCGGCGCAGCACCGCCAGGGCGCGCGGCGCCACCGGTGGCCCGGATATCCCGCCGGGGCCGAGCGCGTCGACGCCGGGGGTGTGCAACCCGGCGCGCGAGATCGTGGTGTTGGTGGCGACGATGCCGGCGAGGCCCAACTCGAGGGCCAGGTCGGCGACCGCGTCGACGTCCTCGTCGGACAGGTCGGGGGCGATCTTGACCAGCACCGGGGTCGACGTCTCGGCCAGCACCGCGCTCAGGATCGGACGTAGCGCCTCGACGGCCTGCAGGGCGCGCAGGCCGGGGGTGTTGGGTGAGCTGACGTTGACCACCAGGTAGGCCGCCAGCGGCCCCAGCAGTCGGGCGCTGGCGCGGTAGTCGTCGACCGCCCGTTCCGGTGGGGTGGTCTTCGATTTGCCGATGTTCACCCCGATCGGCACGTCGGGCTGGTGCCGGGCCAGCCGCAGGGCCAACTGCCCGGCGCCGTGGTTGTTGAAGCCCATCCGGTTGAGCAGCGCGCGATCGGCGGGCAGCCGGAACAGCCGCGGCAGCGGGTTGCCCGGCTGCGCCTGCGCGGTCACCGTTCCCACCTCGGCGTAGCCGAACCCGAGCGGACCCCAGGTCTCCAGGCCCAGGCCGTACTTGTCGAAGCCGGCGGCCAACCCGAGCGGGCCGGGGAACGACACCCCGAACACGGTGCTGGCCAGGATCGGGTCGTGCGGGGCCAGCGCCCGGCGCAGCTGCCTGCGGGCGGGTTCGGTGGCCGTCGCGGTGCGCAACGCGGCGAACACCAGCGTGTGGATGCGTTCGGGGGGCACCGTGAAAAGCGCCCGCCGCAGCGCGGCGTACATCACAGGCCGGGCTGGTCGGCGTCAGGGATGTTGATGCGGGACTTCTTGCGCCGCAACAGGACCCGTCGGCTCCCGTCGGTGTAGAGCCGCACCCGGGTGAGCTCCCAGCCGCGATACTCGGCCTCGATCGAGAGCCGGGTGGAGGCGCTGATCCGGGTGACCTCCGGGGGCAACCGCAGTGGAATCCACTCGTACTCGTCGGACAGCTCGACCTCCCAGGCCGCAGGCATCCGGCCGCGGTGCGCCGCGCTCACCGGGCGCCCGCCGCGTCGCGGATCACCTGCACGCCCGCCCCGGAGCCCGACACGACGTAGAGCGTGTCCGACGCGTCGTCGAAGGCCAGCGAATTCGGTTGCTGCACGGTGGGGTAACGCACCTTCTCCACGGGGATGCCAGTAGCGAGATCGTCACCAACCCCGGTATTCGCCGCCGTCTGGGAAACCCACGCCAGCCGTCGCGAGCCGGTCAGCCCGTAGGGCGCCTTCGGCACCGGGTAGGCCTGCCGCTCGATGAGCGGGTCGACGCCGAACACCAGCAGCTGGCCCCCGCGGGTGTCGGCCACCAGCACCCGGCCCAGCGGGTCCGCCGCGATGGTGGTGGCGCCCTCGCCGGCGCGCAACGACTGCTGCGGGTCGCCCTCGCTGTTCAGCGCGGTCACCGAGGTCTGCCCACGGTCGAGCACCACCGTGCTGTCGCCGTCGGCGACCAGGGCGTCCACCCGGGCGAAGATCTTCACTTTGCGGGCCACCTTGCCCGCCGAGTCCAGGGTGTAGGCGCTCCCGTCGGCGCTGCCCAGTACCAGCCGCCCGTCGGCGCGCCGGGCGATCGCGGTGAAGTCGGTATCGGGTTCCCCCGGGATGGCCACCCGGGTCGCGGTCCCGGCCCTCAGGTCGACGGTGAAGTAACCGCCGCGCGTCGCGGTGAGCGCCGCGCCGCGCCCGTCACCGGCCAGCGCCGTCGCGGGCCCGGGCAGCGCGATGCTGCGGGTGGCGCCCGAGGCGCCGATCAGCGTCAGCACGGCCGGGGCCTGCGGGTCACCGCCGGGGGTGAAGACCACCAACGACTCGGTCGCGGGGTCGAACACCGCCGCCGCCGGCCGGCCGCCCAACGGCAGGACGCGACCCGCCGGGGCGGTGGTCAGCGGCGGCGCCACCGCCGGGGCGGCCGGTTCGATGGTCGGCGGCGCGGAGTTGATCGGATTGGACGAGCACGCGGTGGTCACGACCGTCGAAGCGGCCACGCCCAGAAAAACACCGATGCACCTGCGCAAAGTCACGCGGTTTACGAGCCTTGGCAACGGGTAGCCCCCGGGATGTGTGCGTCTGCAAGCGATGTCAGTTCCTACCGTCGACCCCGAAGTCTAGGTGCCGCGGTTCGGATCGCTTTGCTTCGTATGCCGGTTCTGCACCCGTAAGTGGCGTTATGGTGACCCCATGACGATGGCGGCGACCCCGGAGTCAGACGGGTGTGAGTTCACCTTCGAGGACATCTCGACGGGCGTTTTCGCCAGCGGTTTCGGTCACCTCGGGGACGGCCGCAGCTTCTCCTTCCACACCCACCGGGGTCAGCTGATCGTCGAGGTGTACCACCCCCGGCTGGCCGGCCCGGTGCCGCATGCCGAGGACGTGGTGGCCACCGCCACCCGCAGCCTGGCCGATTTCGACGTCGACGACGAGCGCAGCCTGGCCGCCGAGGTGCGCGACGCCGTGGCGGATGCCCAGCCGGTGCCGCGCCCGGCGCGCTGAGCAGCAGGGGAGTCCAGTACGGTCGGCGGCGTGGATGTCACGCCGATGTCGTGGTTGCAGGTCATCGTCCTTTCGATCGTGCAGGGCCTGACCGAGTTCCTGCCGGTGTCGTCGTCGAGCCACCTCGCGATCGTCTCCCGGGTCTTCTTCGCCGGTGATGCCGGCGCGTCCTTCACCGCGGTGTCCCAGCTGGGCACCGAGGCCGCCGTGGTCATCTATTTCGCCCGCGACATCTGGCGCATCCTGCGGGCCTGGATCACCGGCCTGTTCGTCAAGGCGCACCGCGACAACATCGACTACCGGATGGGCTGGTACGTCATCATCGGCACGCTGCCGATCGTGGTGCTCGGGGTGGCGTTCAAGGAGGCGATCCGGGGCGACGTCCGCAACCTGTGGGTGATCGCCACCGCGATGCTGGTGTTCTCCGCCGTGATCGCGGCTGCGGAGTACTTCGGCAGGCAGACCCGGCACACCGAACAGCTCACCTGGCGCGACGGGCTGCTGGTTGGGCTTGCCCAGTGCCTGGCGCTGATCCCCGGGGTGTCGCGCTCCGGGTCGACCATCAGCGCCGGGCTGTTCCTGGGTCTCGACCGCGAACTGTCGGCGAGATTCGGCTTCCTGCTGGGCATTCCGGCCGTGCTGGCCTCGGGCCTGTTCTCGCTGCCCGACGCGTTCCACCCGGTCACGCAGGGGATGAGCGCCACCGGCCCGCAACTGCTGGTCTCGATCGTGATCGCCTTCGTCGTCGGCTTCGCGGCCGTCGCCTGGCTGCTGCGTTTCGTCGCCCACCACGTCATGTACTGGTTCGTGGGCTACCGGGTGGTGCTGGCGCTGACCGTGATGGCCCTGCTGGCCACCGGTGTGGTGGCGGCGGTATGACCGCCGGCGACAATGCGGAGCGCAGCGACGAGGAGGAGCGGCGCGTATGACCGCCGGCGACAATGCGGAGCGCAGCGACGAGGAGGAGCGGCGCATATGACCGTCATCCTGCTGCGTCACGGCCGGTCGACGTCCAATACCGCGCACACCCTGGCCGGCCGCTCCGAGGGCGTCGAGCTCGACGACAAGGGGCAGGCCCAGGCCGCCGCCCTGGTCGACCGGGTCGCCGGCCTGCCGATCAAGGCGCTGGTGCGGTCCCCGCTGCTGCGCTGCCGGTCGACCCTGGCGCCGCTGGCCGCCGCGCTCGGGCTGGAGCCGCTGGTCGACGAGCGGCTCTCGGAGGTCGACTACGGCGACTGGACCGGGCGCAAGCTCGGTGAACTGGTGAAGGAACCGCTGTGGTCGGTGGTCCAGCAGCAGCCCAGCGCGGCCGTCTTCCCCGAGGGCGAGGGGCTGGCGCAGGTGCAGGCCCGCGCGGTGGCCGCGGTCCGGGACCACGACCGCCGGTTGGCCGAGGAGCACGGCGCCGACGCGCTGTGGGTGGCCTGCACCCACGGCGACGTGATCAAGGCCGTCGTCGCCGACGCGCTCGGCACCCACCTGGACAGCTTCCAGCGCATCACCGCCGACCCCGCGTCGATGAGCGTGATCCGCTACACACCGCTGCGCCCGTTCGTCGTGCACGTCAACCACACCGGCGCCGAGCTGGCGTCGGTGTTGAGCGCCCCACCACCGCAGCAGGGCGAGAACGGCGCCGGTGACGCGGTCGTCGGCGGCTCCACGGACTGAAAACCGTCACCGGTACGCGACGGCGGCGAGTTACGGCTGAGATGCTTCTGCCGGTATTTTGGACGTAACCATGGCCCGCGCAATTCACGTCTTCCGCACACCCGACCGATTCGTGGCCGGGACCGTCGGGCAGCCCGGAAACCGGACGTTCTACCTGCAGGCCGTGCACGACAGCCGGGTGGTCTCGGTGATGCTGGAGAAACAACAGGTGGCGGTGTTGGCGGAGCGCATCGCCGCGCTGCTGATCGAGATCAACCGCCGCTTCGGCACCCCGCTGCCGCCGGAGGCCGACCCCGAGGACCTCAGCCCCCTGATCACCCCGGTCGACGCCGAGTTCCGGGTCGGCACCATGGGCCTGGGCTGGGACTCCGAGGCGCAGACCGTCGTCGTCGAACTGCTCGCGGTCAGCGACACCGAGTTCGACGCCTCGGTGGTGCTCGACGACGCCGAGGAGGGCCCCGACGCGGTGCGGGTGTTCCTCACCCCGGAGTCGGCGCGTCAGTTCGCCACCCGGTCGCACCGGGTGATCTCCGCGGGCCGGCCGCCGTGCCCGCTGTGTGACGAGCCGTTGGACCCGGCGGGGCACATCTGCGTGCGCACCAACGGTTACATGCGGGGGGCCCTGTCCGGGGCCGACGACGACCTCGACCCGTGACGGCCGCCGACGACTCCGCAGCCCGCGAGGTGCTGCGCCGCGGTGAGCTGACCGTCCTGGGCCGCATCCGCTCGGCCAGCAACGCCACGTTCCTGTGCGAGGCCACCGACGAGGACCGCACGGTGCACTGCGTCTACAAACCGGTCGCCGGTGAACAGCCACTGTGGGACTTCCCCGACGGCACACTGGCCGGCCGTGAGCTCGGCGCATATCTGATCTCGGCGGCACTGGGCTGGGATATCGTGCCGCACACCATCATTCGCGACGGACCGGCCGGGCCCGGCATGCTGCAGCGCTGGGTCGACCAGCCGGAAGACGCCGACACCGCCGAACCGGCCGGCCCGCAGCTCGTCGACCTGTGCCCGGCGGATTCCGTTCCGGCCGGCTACCTTTCGGTGCTGCGCGCCTACGACTACGCCGGTGACGAGGTGACGTTGGTGCACGCCGACGACCCGCGGCTGCTGCGGATGGCGATCTTCGACGTGGTCGTGAACAACGCCGACCGCAAGGGCGGGCACATCCTGTCCGGTGTCGACGGCCGGGTGTACGGTGTCGACCACGGGGTCTCGCTGCACGTGGAGAACAAGCTGCGCACCGTGCTGTGGGGCTGGGCGGGCAAGCCGATCGACGACGAGTCGCTGGCGGCGATCTCCTGCCTGCACGAGCTGCTGGACGGGCCGCTGGGCGACGAACTGCGGCCGCTGATCACTCCCGCCGAGGTGGCGGCCCTGCGCAGGCGGGTACGCGGCCTGCTGGACGATCCGGTGATGCCGGCCCCGGACCGCCGTCGCCCCATTCCGTGGCCGGCGTTCTGAGGCCTCCCGTGGGCCGCTGGGGAATAGTGGCCGGCGCTTCGGCGATACTGACGACGTGACCCTGACCGACGCGGCGCTGGCCGCCGACCTCGCCGAATCGGCGGGCCGGCTGCTGCTCGAGGTCCGCGAAGAGGTCGGTCACGACTTTCCCTGGGAGTTGGGCGACGCCGGCGATATCCGGGCCAACGCGCTGCTGCTGCGCCGGTTGCGCGAGGAACGGCCGGGCGATGCGGTGCTCTCCGAGGAGGCCTACGACGACCTCAAGCGGCTGCATGCCGACCGGGTGTGGATCATCGACCCGCTGGACGGCACCAGGGAGTACTCGATGCCGGGCCGCACGGACTGGGCGGTGCACGTGGCCCTGTGGCAGCGCACCGGGCCGGGGGAGCACGACGGCGCCATCACCGACGCCGCCGTCGCCCTGCCCGCCATGGGGGAGGTGCACCGCAGCGACACCGTGACCCGCCCCGGCGCGCCGCAATCCGGCCCGATCCGCATCACCGCCAGCTCCAACCGGCCACCCCCGGGGCTGTGGCGGCTGCGCGACCGGCCCGACAGCGAGTTCGCGCGCATCGGG
>CAZHUU010000015.1:0-8175 GCA_964535335.1 uncultured Mycobacterium sp. | reverse complement strand
TACATCCACGCCGGCGGGCAGTGGGAGTGGGATTCGGCGGCGCCGGCCGGTGTGCTGCAGGCCGCCGGGTTGCACGCCACCAGGTTGGACGGCTCACCGCTGCGCTACAACCGGCCCGACCCCTATCTGCCGGATCTGCTGATGTGCCGTCCCGAGGTCGCCGATCTGTTGTTGGACGCGATGTGGCTGGCCAGCTGATCGCCGTGCGGACCAGACCCTAGAGTCGTCAGCATGCAGTCGTGGCCGGCCGTCGAGATCCCGCAGCTGCCCGGGCGTGGGCCGCAGCTGCGGCTCTACGACAGCGCCGACCGGCAGGTGCGGCCCACCGCGCCGGGCGAGACCGCGACGATGTACGTCTGCGGCATCACCCCCTACGACGCCACCCACCTCGGCCACGCCGCCACCTACCTGGCCTTCGACCTGGTGTATCGGGTGTGGCTGGACGCCGGCCACCGGGTGCACTACGTGCAGAACGTCACCGACGTCGACGACCCGCTGTTCGAGCGGGCCGACCGCGACGGCGTCGACTGGCGTGACCTCGGGGCCCGCGAGACCCAGCTCTTCCGCGAGGACATGACCGCGCTGCGGGTGCTGCCGCCGCACGACTACGTCGGCGCCACCGAGGCCATCGACGAGGTCGTCGAACTGGTCGAGAAGATGCTGGCCTCCGGCGCGGCCTACATCGTGGAAGACGCCGAGTTCCCGGACGTCTACTTCCGGGCCGACGCCACGACGCAGTTCGGCTACGAGTCCGGCTACGACCGCGACACGATGATGCGACTGTTCGCCGAACGCGGTGGCGATCCGGACCGGCCGGGCAAGGCCGACGTCCTCGACGCGCTGTTGTGGCGCGCCGCCCGCCCCGGTGAGCCGAGCTGGCCGTCGCCGTTCGGTCCCGGACGGCCGGGCTGGCACGTCGAGTGCGCGGCGATCTCGTTGAGCCGCAACGGTTCCGGCCTCGATGTCCAGGGCGGCGGCAGCGACCTGATCTTCCCGCACCACGAGTTCTCGGCCGCGCACGCCGAAAGCGTCACCGGGGAGCGCAGGTTCGCGCGGCATTACGTGCACGCGGGCATGATCGGCTGGGACGGCCACAAGATGTCCAAGAGCCGGGGCAACCTGGTGCTGGTGTCGCGACTGCGCGAACAGGGGGTGGATCCGTCGGCCGTCCGGCTGGGCCTGCTGGCCGGTCACTACCGCAGCGACCGGTTCTGGAGCGACGACGTGCTCGCCGAAGCCCAGGCCCGGCTGCACCGCTGGCGCACCGGCGCCGCGCTGGCGGCCGGACCGGACGCCACCGACGTCATCGGCCGGGTCCGCCACTACCTGGCCGACGACCTCGACACCCCGAAGGCGCTGGCGGCCGTCGACGGCTGGGTCACCGACGCCCTCGAGTACGGCGGCCATGACGCGACCGCGCCCGCCGCCGTCACCGCCGCGGTCGACGCACTGCTCGGCGTTCCGCTGTAGTTCTTTCCGCGGCAAACAGCGGGTCGGGTACCTTTGGCGGCCATGAGCACCGTCAACGGCAAGGTCGTCTTCATCACCGGTGTGGCCAGCGGGGTCGGCGCCGAGGTGGCCCGACGGCTCTACGACAAGGGCGCCAACCTGGTGCTCGCCGATCTGGACAAGGAACGGCTCGATCGCTTCGCGACGTCGTTCGACTCGCACCGGGTGGTGTCCGCGCCGGTCGACGTGCGTGACCTGTCCTCGTTGCAGCGCCTGGCCGACCAGGCGGTCGAGCAGTTCGGCGGTATCGACATCGTGATCGCCAACGCCGGGATCGGCGTCTACGGCACGGTGCTCAACGTCGACCCGCGGGCCTTCGAGACCGGCATCGACGTCAACGTGATGGGCGTCTTCAACACCGTGCGGGCGGCGCTGCCGTCGATCATCGACCGGCGCGGCTACGTGCTGGTGGTGTCGTCGCTGGCCGCCTACGCCCCGCTCGCCGGCTCGGCGTGCTACAGCCTGTCCAAGGCCGGTGTCGAGCACTTCGCCAACGCGCTGCGCCTCGAGGTTGCCCACCACGGCGTCGATGTCGGCACCGCCCACATGGCCTGGATCGACACCCAGTTGGTCCGGGAGGGCACCGCGGAGTTCTCGTCGTTCCGGGCCTCCATCGCCGATCTGCCCGGACCGCTGAGCAAGATCACCTCGGTGGAGGCGTGTGGCCAAGCCTTCGTCAAGGGCATCGAGGGGCGCAAGCTGCACATCAACTGCCCGAGCTGGGTGGGGCTGTTCCGCTGGCTCAAGCCGATCCTTGCGACCAGGGTGGGCCTGCCCCTGCTGCTCAAGGGGACCGAACATCGGCTGGCCCAGATGGACGCCGAAACCGCACAGGCCGGCCGGCACCTCAGTGCCCGTATCGAGGAGTTGCACGACCGATGAGAATTCCCATGGTTCTGGCGGCGCTGCTGCTGATCGGCGTCACCGCGGGGTGTGGCGCCTCGAACAAGGCTGACGACACCACGACGCCGACGGCCGGGCCGTCGACGTCGGCCGGTGCGCCCACCCCCGAACAGGTCCGCGCGATCGCCAAGCAGGCCTACATCTATGGCTTCCCGATGGTGGACAGCTACCGCATCCAGCACGCGTACTTCGTCGACCCGAATAGTCCTGAGTACAAGGGTCCGTGGAACGAAGTACACAGTGTGGCAAGGGTTTTCACGCCAGCCGACACCGCGGTCCAGACGCCGAACTCCGACACCCCGTACTCGATGCTGGGCGCGGACCTGCGGGCCGAGCCGCTGGTGCTGACCGTCCCGCCGATCGAGGAGGGCCGGTACTTCTCGGTGCAATTCATCGACGGCTACACCTACAACTTCGCCTACGTCGGCAGCCGCACCACCGGCAACGGCGGCGGTAAGTACCTGCTGGCCGGGCCGGGGTGGAACGGCGAGAAGCCCGCGGGCGTCAACGCAGTCATCAAGGCCGACACCGATTTCGCGTTGGGCATCTATCGCACCCAGCTGTTCGGTCCCGACGATCTTGACAACGTCAAGAAGATCCAGGCCGGTTACACGGCCGAACCGTTGTCGGTCTTCCTGGCCCAGCCGGCGCCGCCGGCGGCACCCGCGATCAACTGGCCGGTGCCGTTGACCCCCGACGAGCAGAAGACCTCGCTGAGGTTCTTCGACCTGTTCGACTTCACCCTCCGGTTCGCCCCGACCATGCCGTCGGAGCAGGAAGTCCGGGCGAAGTTCGCCTCGATCGGGCTGATCGGTGCCGGCACCTTCGATTCCGCGAAGCTCAGCCCGGAGCTGCAGAAGGCCTTCACCGACGGAATGGCCGACGCCTGGGCCGAATTCGCGACCTTCAAGAAGGACAAGATCGACACCGGTCAGGTGAAGTCCGGCCAGCTGTTCGGCACCAAAGAGGAACTGAAGGGCAACTACCTGTACCGGATGGCCGGTGCGGTGATCGGCATCTTCGCCAACTCCAACGCCGAGGCCATGTACCCGGTGCTGGCCACCGACTCCACCGGGCAGCCGCTGACCGGCGCCAACAACTACACGTTGACCTTCCCGGCCGGTGAGCTGCCGCCGGTGAACGCGTTCTGGTCGGTGACGATGTACAGGATGCCGGAGAGCCTGCTGGTGGAGAACCCGATCAACCGGTACCTGATCAACTCGCCGATGCTGCCCAACCTGGTCAAGAATCCCGACGGCAGCCTGACCATCTACATCCAGCACAGCTCGCCCGGCCCGGAGAAGGAGCCGAACTGGCTACCCGCCCCGGAAGGTCCGTTCCAGATGTTCCTACGGCTGTACTGGCCCAAAGCCGAAGCCCTGGACGGCAGTTGGCAGCCGCCGAAGGCGGTCAGGGTCGGCTAACTAGAGCACCGCGATGTCGTAGGTGCCGACCTGGCCCGACAGGAAGCGCAACTGGTCGGTGGACGAGCCCAGCGTCTGCTCGATCCCGGTCAACCGGGCCGCGTAGTGCGCCACCGGGTACTCGGCTGTGACGCCGATACCGCCGTGCATCTGGATGGACTCCTGCGCGATGTGGCGTCCCGAGCGTCCGATCTGCAGCTTGGCCCGTGCCGCGACCACCGGGTCCAGCCGGCCGTCGGCGATGCACATCGCGGCGTAGTAGTTCATGCTGCGCGCCAGTTCCAGTGAGACGTACATGTCGGCGGCCCGCTGGGTCAGCGTCTGGAACGTCTTGAGCGGGACCCCGAACTGCTTGCGCGCCTTGAGGTATTCGGTCGTCAGCAGCAGCGCCTCGTCCATCGCGCCGACCGCCTCGGCGCACAGCGCCGAGGAGTACCGGATCAGCGCCGCGTGGATGCGGTCGCTGACATCGCCACCCTCGCCGAGTGGCTCGGCGGTGGCACCGTCGAACACGACCTCGGCACCGCGCTGGCCGTCGAAGGTGCGATAGGGATGGCGGCTCGTCGCATCGGAGTCCACCAGGAACAGCCCGGCGCCGCCGCCGGGCAGCGTGGCGGTGACCACCAGGACGTCGGCCGAATCACCGGCCAGCACCGGGTTTTTCCGGCCGGTGAGGGTCCACGCGTCACCCTGCTGGGTGGCGCGGGTGGCCAACGCGTCCGAGCCGCGTAGCCCCGGCTCGAGATGGGCGAGCGCCAGCAGCTTCTCACCACCGGCCACCTCGTCGAGCAGCGCGCGCTGCGCATCGCTGCCGAGTTCGGCGATCACACCGCCCGGAATGAGGGCGGCCGCGGCCACCGGTTCGGGCGCCAACCGCCGCCCGATCTCGGTCATCACCACCATGATCTCGATCTGGCCGGACTCCTCGGGGTCGAAACCCAGGCCCAGGATGCCGATTTCGGCCAGCTGACGCCACACGTCGCGGCTCCAGCCGAGCTCGCTCTCGACGACCTTGTTGCGGCTCTCGGTGTCGTAGCTGCGACCCAGCACGTCGCGTGCGGTGTCGGCCAGCAGCTGCTGTTCTTCGGTCAGGTCAAAGTTCATGGCTCACAGTCCCAGGATCGTCGAGGAGATGATGGTGCGCTGCACCTCGCTACTGCCGCCGTAGATCGAGGTCTTGCGGAAGTTGAGGTAGCGCGCCGCCGCTCCCTGCGCCCACTGCGGCGAGTCGATGCCGTCGCCGGCGTCGAACGGCAGCGCGTCCGGTCCGGCGACCTCGACCAGCAACTCGGTCACCGCCTGCTGCAGTTGGCTGCCCCGCAGCTTGAGGATCGACGACGCCGGATTGGGCTTGCCGGTGCCCTCGTCACCGCTGACCCGCAGCTGGGTCAGCTCCAGGGCCAGCAGCTCGTTCTCGATCTCGGCCACCCGCGAGGCGAACAGCGGATCCTCCAGCAGCGTGCCATTGCCGACGGTGGTCTTCGCCGCGCGCTCCTTGAGATCGGACAGCCACACCTTGGTGGTGCCGATCCGGGCGATGCCGTTGCGTTCGTTGGACAGCAGGAACTTGGCGTAGCTCCAGCCCTGGTTCTCCTCGCCGACAAGCTGATTGGCGGGCACCCGGACGTCTTCGAAGAACACCTCGTTGACCTCGTAGCTGCCGTCGATCAGCTTGATCGGCCGGATGGTGATGCCCGGCGTGGACATCTCCACGAGAATGAACGAGATGCCGGCCTGCTTCTTGGGCGCGTCCGGGTTGGTCCGGGCCAGCACGAAGATCCAGTCGGCGAACTGGCCCAGCGTGGTCCAGGTCTTCTGCCCGTTGATCACGTAGTCGTCGCCGTCGCGGACCGCGACGGTGCGCAGCGAGGCCAGGTCTGAGCCGGCCTCCGGCTCCGAGAAGCCCTGGCACCACCAGATGTCGAGGTTCGCCGTCGCGGGCAGGAAGCGCTCCTTGACCTCCTGCGAGCCGAAGTGCGCGATGACCGGGCCGACCATGCTGGCGTTGAAGGCCAGCGGTTCGGGCACGCTGGCCAGCCGCATCTCGTCGGCCCAGATCTGGTGGCGCAGCGGCGACCAGTCCTTGCCGCCCCACTCCACCGGCCAGTTCGGCACCGCCAGCCCCGCCTTGTTCAGGATGCGCATCGTGGTGACGATGTCGTCGGGCCAGATGAGCTCGTCATTGCGGGCGCGGTCCCGGATCTCGGCCGGGACCTCGGTGGTGAAGAACTTGCGCAACTCGTCGCGGAATTTCGCGTCCTCGTCGCTGAGGGCCAGCTTCACGATTGCGACCTCACTTCCTTGATACTGATCGGTACGTTATCTCAGGTCTACCAACTGGTCGGCAGGAGACACCCGGGTCCGCGCTGACGCTTCGGTGACGCGTCGCGACGACGATCGGGGCCGGTCCGCGGCGGCGAATCCGGGTCAGCCGCGGAAGCCGGGACCGCGCCTGCGCAGGTAGCGCTCGAACTCGGCGGCCAGCGCGTCCCCGTCGACCTTGGAGAGCGCCTCGTTGACGTCCACGTCGGCGTCGCCGCGTTCCTCGAGGGCGGCCACGTACTCGGCGATCTCCTCGTCCTCGGCCGTCATCTCGGTGACGGCCTGCTCCCACTCCTCGGCCTGGGCCGGCAGGTCGGCCAGCGGCACCTCGATATCGAGCACGTCCTCGACCCGGCGCAGCAGCGCCACGGTGGCCTTGGGATTGGGCGGCTGCGAGACGTAGTGCGGCACCGCGGCCCAGAACGTGACGGCCGGGATGCCCGCCGCCACGCACGCATCCTGGAACACCCCGGCGATGCCGGTCGGGCCCTCGTAGCGGGTCTCCTCGAGGCCGAAGAACTTCGCCGAGTCGGGGGAGTAGGCCGCGCCGGAGACGGGCACCGGGCGGGTGTGCGGGGTGTCGGCCAGCAACGCCCCCAGGATGACGACGGTGTCCACGTTGAGCTTGTCGGCGATGGCCAGCAGTTCGGCGCAGAAGGTTCGCCACCGCATGTTCGGCTCGACGCCGTGCATCAGCACGATGTCGCGGTCCGAGCCCGGCGGCCGGCAGTGCGATATCTGCATCGACGGCCACACCAGCTCGCGGGTGACGCCGTCGATCTGCCGGATCACCGGGCGATTCACCTGGTAGTCGTAGTAGGACTCGTCGTCGATCTCGATGATCGGCTCGGCCTCCCAGATCGCGTCCAGGTGCTCCAGCGCGTCGCTGGCCGCGTCGCCGGCGTCATTCCAGCCCTCGAACGCCGCCACGATGATCGTGTTCTGGAGTTCGGGCAGGTCCGGGCCCTTGGCGCCGCGGGACGTCGACGAGGTCACCAGTTCAGCCTAAGGCCTGCCCGGCTCCGACGAGCCTTCTCCGACCGACTACGCCGGCGTGGTGTCGGGGTGTGCGGGGCGCACCGTCGCGGGCCCGCACGCGACCGAGGGGAATTACCGTCGGCAGCAAACTGGTTAAGCTGAAGGCTTACGGCACAGCCGACAGCGTCGGCGGGTGTCGCCAGCGACGAGTTGGGCGTCCGAACGTCGAGGGGATGACGACGTAGACTTCTCTCCGTCGAGAGGCGTTGCAACGGTTACCGAGGGGCGCAACCCCGGGTATCCGCCACGCTCGGCGGAGTCAAGGACGCCTTCCGCTATGGAAGGAACGTACGTGAGCGCTGACGTGAACGCCGCGGAGTCACCGTTCGAGCTGAACATCCGCCCGGACTGCACCGACGAACTGACGGCGGCGCTGCGCGAGCGGATCGTGGTGATCGACGGCGCGATGGGCACCGCGATCCAGCGCGACCGGCCGGACGAGGCCGGCTACCGCGGCGAGCGCTTCCAGGACTGGCCGAGCGATCTGATCGGCAACAACGATCTGCTCACGCTGACCCAGCCGCACATCATCGCCGGCATCCACCGCGAATACCTCGAGGCGGGCGCCGACATCCTGGAGACCAACACGTTCAACGCGAACGCGGTCTCGCTGTCCGACTACGGCATGGCCGAGCTGAGCTACGAACTGAACTACGCCGGCGCCGTCCTGGCGCGCGCGGCCTGCGACGAGTTCAGCACTCCGGAGCGGCCCCGCTACGTCGCCGGGGCGCTGGGGCCGACCACGCGGACCGCGTCGATCTCGCCGGACGTCAACGACCCCGGTGCCCGCAACGTCTCCTACGACCAGTTGGTCGCCGCCTACCTCGACGCCGCCAACGGCCTGATCGACGGTGGTTCCGACCTGCTCATCGTGGAGACGATCTTCGACACGCTGAACGCCAAGGCGGCGTTGTTCGCCATCGAGACGCTGTTCGAGGACCGCGGGCGTCGCTGGCCCGTGATCATCTCGGGCACCATC
>CAZHUU010000014.1:0-60746 GCA_964535335.1 uncultured Mycobacterium sp. | reverse complement strand
TCGCGCCGGCCGCGGCCGGGCCGCCGATGTCGTCGACCCGCCCGGCCAGGTCGAGTTGCAGGCTGGTGGTCGCCGACCGGCCGATCTCGTAGCCGACGGATCCGACCTGCACGAACAGCACCGTGGGCAGCACCACCACCTGTACCGGCTCGGTGGTGTACTGCGCAGCGATCTCCTGCAGCCGGGCTGTGACCAGCATCGTCGGCTGGTGCACCTCGAGCAGGGCGGACCCGATCTCCCGCAGCATCGCGGCCACCTCGGCCGGGTCGTGCTGTCCGGACGGATGCAGCGGCTTCGGCGGGGCCTTACGCAGGGTATCGAGGATCCGGCGCAGGACGGTCGATCGGTCTTCGCTCATAAGGGGCATCATGGCGAACCGCCCGGCGGTCTACCGGCACCCCCGTGAATCGGGGCCGCCGGCCGGGCAAAGTTGATGACAATTTGGCAACTTTTCTTAGCGACGTATTAGCTCTGGAAGCCCAGACCCTTAATTTCGGCCCCTACCTTGGACCCCATGTTGCTCGATGTTCGATGGCTGCAGTACCTGCTGAAGCGCCCCGCGCACAAGTAGGACTTCCCCGCGCCGGCCGCCGGCGAGGACCTTGACGGTTCTTTGCTGCCGCGGTCACGCAGACTTCTCGCATCGCCTGCTGTTCGGACTCTCCTCGACGAGCGCCATCCCTATGATTCGACAATGCCTGATTCGACGGCTGATTCGATGGCTGATTCGATGGCCGTCGACGCCGCCGCCACGACCAGCGCAGAAGCAGGGCAGTACCGGGCCGCGGGCTGGTGGTCGGACACCACGGTGTCGGGCTGCGTCACCGAGAACGCCACGTCAACCCCCGACAAACCGGCCTACGTCGACTTTCGCACCGATGCCGCCGACACCGTCCTGACCTGGTCCGAGTTCGACAACGCCGCCACCGGCCTCGCCGCCCAACTGGGCGAACAGGGTCTCCGCGCCGGCGACCGGGTTGCGGTCTGGCACGGCGACACCTCCGCCATCCACGTCCTGCTGGTGGCCATCGAACGCTGCGGCGCGGTGGCCGTCGGCCTCGGGGCCCGCGCCGGGGTCCGGGAGGTGGCCCACATCGTCGGGCTCACCCGCCCGGCACTGCTGGTCAGCGACGCCGCGCGGCACGCCCAGGCGACCAAAGTAGTCGCCGGGACGGCTCTGCGCGCCGTGCTGCTCGACGAATGCGGTGACCTGCACATCGACACCACGCCGCGGTCGGGCGCGGCGGGCGCCCTGGCGCCGCTGGGATCCGACGACCCGTTCCTGATCAACTCGACTTCCGGCACCACAGGGCTACCCAAGTGCGTGGTGCACACCCAGAACCGCTGGCACTACTTCCACCGCAAGGCGGTCGCCAACGGCGATCTGACCCCGGACGACGTCTTTCTACCGGTCATCCCGACACCATTCGGCTTCGGGATCTGGACCTCGCACACCACCCCGATCCAGCTGGGCAGCACGGCTGTGCTCATCGAACGGTTCGATGCCGCGGCCACCTGCGCGGCCATCGAACGCCACCGGGCAACCGTGCTGTGCTGTGTGAGCACCCAGCTGATGATGTTGCTGGCCAACGACGCGTCGCGGCGGCACGACCTGAGCAGCCTGCGGGTGGTGTTCACCGGTGGCGAGCCGCTGCCCTACACCCAGGCCGCTCAGTTCGAGGACCTCACCGGGGTGACGATTCTGCAGTTCTACGGCTCCAACGAGACCGGCATGCTCAGCGCGACCACCACCAGGGACTCCCGGCACCACCGGCTGCGCACCGCGGGCCGGATCGTCCCGGAGATGCAGGTGCGGTTGTTCGACGGCGACGATGACGTGACCGAATCCGGGCGCGGCCAACCGGCCTGCCGCGGCCCGGCCTTGAGCCTCGGTTACCTCGGCGGCACCGACCACGACAAGCTCTACACCAAGGACGGCTGGATGCGGATGGGCGACATCTGCGAGCTGGACTCGCAGGGCTACCTGCGGCTGACGGGCCGGACATCGGACTTCATCATCCGCGGCGGCAAGAACATCAGCGCCGTCGAGGTGGAGGAGGTGGTGGCCACCCATCCCGCTATCGCGGTGGCCGCGGCGGTGGCCATGCCCGACCCGCTGTTCGGTGAGCGGGTGTGCGTGTTCGCCGAACTCAAGGACGGCGCGAGTCTGGACCTGCCCACCCTCGTCGAACATCTACTGGCGCAAGGCCTGTCCAAGGAGTTGCTGCCGGAGCGGCTGGAGGTTCTGGGCGAACTGCCCCGCTCGTCGGGCGGAAAGATCGCCAAAGGCCAACTTCGCGACATCATCCGATCGACACTGGAGACGTCATGACCGAAATCCGTAAGGGTGGCCTGGGGGTGTGGGCACCGTCCGTCATGCCGCCGATCGGCGTCGACCTGACCGATGAGCAGCAGATGGCGGTCGCCTTCCGCCACCTGGCCGGCATCGGGTTCGCCGAGAACATGGCCGGGCACATCACCTGGCAGCCCGACGGGCAGAGCGATATGTACGTCAACCCGTGGGGCCTGTGGTGGCAGGAGCTCACCGCCTCCGACATCTGCGTCGTCGACGAGGACGCCCGGGTGGTCCGCGGCCGCTGGGATGTCACCCCCGCCATTCATATCCACACCGAGATCCACCGCCGCCGCCCCGACGCCCGGGTCGTCATCCACAATCACCCGTATTACGTCAGCCTCATCGCGGCGCTGGGCACCCTGCCCGATCTGCTGCACCAGACCGGCGCGCTGTTCCTCGACGACATGTACCTCGTCGAGAAGTACGACGGCGAGATCGATACCCCCTGGCGCGCAGCCGAACTCGCCGAGCAGATCGACTCGGCCAACCTGGTTATCCTGGCCAACCACGGGGTCATCGCCACGGGTAAGGATCTGGCGGCGGCGGTCTACCGCGCGGTGTCCATCGAGCGGGTGTGCCGGCTGGCCTACGACGTGATGGTCACCGGTCGCACCCCGACGACGATGAACCGCGGCGACATGGTCGGCATGCAGGCCTCGCTGATCGAGCGGGCGGCCGATGTGTACTGGGCTGGCGCCGCCCGGATGACGATCAAGGCCGACCGCGGCGTGCTGGACTGAAGGAGGACTGATGGCATCCATCGACGAGTTGCAGGCGAATCTGAACTTCACCACCGCCAAGACCGGCGCCGACCGCACGGTGACGTTCCTGCCGGAACCCGCGCGGGCCGAGCGCTACTACACGGTGATCTC
The DNA here is from genome assembly GCA_964535335.1 of uncultured Mycobacterium sp. Taxonomy (GTDB): domain Bacteria; phylum Actinomycetota; class Actinomycetes; order Mycobacteriales; family Mycobacteriaceae; genus Mycobacterium. The sequence continues at coordinate 57,518 of CAZHUU010000014.1, read as the reverse complement.
CGTCGATGACCACATCGTCGAGCCGCCGGACACCTTCGAGGGCCGGGTGCCGCGCAGGTTCGCCGACCGGGCACCCCGGGTGGTCGACACCGCTGACGGCGGCCAGACCTGGATGTACGACGGGCAGTCGCTGCCCAATGTCGGGTTCAACGCCGTGGTCGGGCGGCCCGTGTCGGAGTACGGTTTCGAACCGGCCCGGTTCGACGAGATGCGCCGGGGTGCGTGGGATATCCATGCGCGGGTGACCGATATGGACCTCAACGGGGTGTACGCGTCGCTGAACTTCCCCTCCTTTCTGCCGGGCTTCGCCGGCCAGCGGCTGCAGCAGGTGACCAAGGACCGCGACCTGGCGATGGCATCGGTGCGGGCCTGGAACGACTGGCACATCGACGCCTGGGCAGGCGCCTACCCGGATCGCATCATTCCCTGCCAGCTGCCGTGGCTGCTGGATCCCGAGGTCGGCGCGAAGATGATCTACGAGAATGCCGAGCGCGGTTTCCACGCGGTGACGTTCAGCGAAAACCCCGCGCTGCTGGGGCTGCCGACGATTCACTCCGGGTACTGGGAGCCGTTGATGGCGGCCTGCGCGGACACCGGCACGGTGGTCAACCTGCACATCGGTTCGTCGGGATCCTCACCGTCGACCACCGACGACGCCCCGCCCGATGTGGCCGGCGTGCTGTTCTTCGCCTATGCGATCACCGCCGCGGTCGACTGGCTGTACTCCGGCGTGTGCACCCGCTATCCCGACTTGAAGATCTGTCTCTCCGAGGGCGGAATCGGTTGGGTGGCAGGGCTTCTGGACCGGCTTGACCACATGCTGAGCTATCACGAGATGTACGGGACCTGGAAGGCGCTCGGCGAGACGCTGACGCCGGCGGAGGTGTTCACCCGCAACTTCTGGTTCTGCGCCGTCGAAGACCAGTCGTCATTCGTCCAGTACGAACGGATCGGCGCGGGCAACATCATGCTCGAGGCCGACTACCCGCACTGCGACTCGACGTGGCCGCACACCCAGCGCACCATCCGCGAGCAGATCGGCGGGCTGCCCGATGACATCATCCGGAAGGTGACGTGGGAGAACGCCTCCCGCCTCTATCGGCATCCGGTCCCGGTTGCGGTGCAACAGAATCCGGACGCCTACTGAGCTTTGGCGTCGAGCCACTCCGAGATCGCAGCGACCGCGTCGCGGAAGAAGATTCGATACGGCCGGTCGGCGACGTAACCGATGTGCGGGGTGGCCAGCACGTTGTCCAGCGTCCGCAACGGGTGCCTCGGCGGAAGGGGCTCGGTGTCGAATACGTCGAGCGCGGCACCCGCGACGGCGCGTCGCTCCAGTGCCTCGACCAATGCCGCCTCGTCGACGATCGGGCCGCGAGAGGTGTTGACCAGCAATGCCGTCGGTTTCATCAGGGCCAGTTCGGCGGCACCGGCCAGGCCGGTGGATCGCTCGCTGAGCTTCATGTGAATGGTCAGCACATCGGCGGTCGCGAACAGGTCGTCCTTGCTCACGTAGGTCGCACCGGCCTCGGCAGCAGCCGCCGGCGTGAGGTTCTCACTCCACGCGATGACCTTCATCCCGAAGGCCTCCCCGATGCGGGCGACGCGGGCGCCGATGCGGCCCAGCCCGAGCACGCCGAGGGTGCGCCCGGCCAGCTCGCGGCCTACCGAGGTCTGCCAGCCGCCGTCGCGAAGCGAGAGGCTTTCGGCGACGATGTTCCGCACCCCACCCAGGATCAGCGCCCAGGTCAGTTCGACGGTCGACGCGACGGTACCGCCGGTGGTCCCGACGTGGATGCCGTGGTCCTCGGCCGCGGCCATGTCGATCGACGCGTTGAACGGGCCGGTCGAGGCGATCATCCGCAGCTTCGGCAGGCGTTCGATGATGCTGCGCGGCAACGGGGTTCGCTCCCGCATGACGAACACGACGTCGAACGGGGCCAGCCGGGCGACGAGTTGGTCCTGGTCGGCGAGGTGATCGTTGAACACCGTGACGTCGGCGCGTTCGGTCACCACCGACCAGTCCGCCATCTGCAGAGCGACGTTCTGATAGTCGTCGAGAACCGCCACCCGCACCCGTGCCGCCATCAGTGTTTGCGCGCCCAGCGCAGCCGATAGCTCGGCAGTTGCAGGTAACCACGTACGCTGCGCGGCGGCCGCAGCGACAAGGCGAACTGCTCGGAGCCGCTCAGTTCGGTGGCCATCGCCTGGTCGATCCGGATGGTGCCCTTGCGGGCGAGGTTGGCGAGCCGGGCGGCGATGTTCACCACCGGACCGTAGACGTCACCCCCGCGGTATAGCACCGGCCCGAAGGCCAGGCCGGCGTGGACCTGTGGCAGATGCGCGGCGGCGGTGAATGCGTCGAGCAGCTGCAGGGTGGCTTCGGCCGCCGACACCGGATCGTCGATGACGAAGAGGATTTCGTCGCCGAGGTTCTTGATCACCCGCCCGCCATGGGCGACGACCGTGTCGAGCACGGTCGACTCGAACTGGTCGAGCACCATCGCGAGTTCGTTGAGGTCGACGTTGCGGGAGAGCCGGGTGTAGCCGGTCATGTCGATGAAACCGACGGCCGCCGGTCGGCTCTCCGCCAGGCTGTCCAGGCCGGATCCGCCTGGGAACAAAGCCCTTTCCACCTCGGCCGCCAGGTGCCGCCGCCACGTGTAGAGGGTGGTCCGCTCCAGCACCGGCAACAGTTCCTGGGTGGTGGCCAACGCCTCATCGGCCAACTGGGCGGCCAGCTGCGGGTCGTCGACGTTGTGGCCCAATGCGATTCGGGCGCCAAGGACTTCGGAGATGAACGTCGTCTGTGCCGCCGCCAGGCGCGACATCAAGTTGCCCAGCGGCCTGGCCAGTTCCACCAGGCTGTTCTCGTCGACGATGTCGGCGGCGACCAGTGCGGCCGCATCGGCCAGCGCGGCGACGTCGGCGCTGGTGAACACCCGCTGCTCATCGTCCACTTCGGGGAAGCCCAGTGCCCGCCATAGCCGTCGGGCGTCGTCGAGGGGGACGCCCGCACGGTCGGCAACCTCGAGCCGGGTGTAGCGGCCTTCGCCGGCCAGCAGTCCGCTGCTAATGACCTCCGCCGGAGACACCTCCCCGGCATCGGCGTCGTCCGGACCGCGGGAGTCTTGCTCGGTGCGGCCGCCCAGCAGGGCCAGCAGCGCGGCGAGCAGGCTGTTACCGCCGATCCGGGCCAGTTCGGTGACCCCTGCCGACCCGAACTCGACGACGCGCGCCACGAAGTTGGCCGAACCCCGCACCGGATCCATCACCTGCGTGACACTCCTACTCGTCAGGCGCTACTGGCCAACAATAGGTCTGGTGATACCGCGCAGCCACGCGGGTCACGAAGTGTTCAAAGTGCGGCAGCCGGTGCGGTGGAACGTTCCCACGCAGCAGGACCTGCCAAACCCTGGCGATCCGTCCGAATACGTCGTCCGCGGTCGCGTCGGACAACAGCGTGGTGCCCAGCACGGCGGACCGGATCGTCAGCGTCGTCGCGTCCACGTCGATGTCGTCGAGCAGGTCGCCGTCCGCGATGGCGGTCTTGAGCGCGGCTTCGGTGAGCGACCATGACGGGACGCACAACGCTTCGGGCGGGGCCGGGTTGGACAGCACGAACCGCTGTCGTAGCACGTTCGCCACCCGGGTCAGGTCGTCCCGCATGGTCATGTCGGCCACTACCAACGTCGCGACGATCAGGTTCTCCAGCGCCGAGGCGGCCGATGACATCGTCCCGAGTTCGACATCTCGAGTCCTGACGTCCGCCTCTGAGATGATCGCGGCGGCGAGCGCGTCCTTGGTGGGAAAGTGGCTGAAGAACGCACCCTTGGTGATACCGGCACGTTTGAGGATGTCGTGGACCTCGACGTTGGCGTAACCGGCTTTGCCGAAAAGGGTGACAGCAGCGTCGATGATGCTCTGCCGCAGATCCTGAACTGTGATCAGTTCCCCCTGGGCGCCGTAAATTGACTGGATCGTCAGTGTCGCACCCTGTTCCTTCGGCAGGCAAATTGCGGGGACGGTTGAACGGGCGGTCTTTCCACGGCCATCCCCTCCGGGTGGATATGGACTGACCAGCGCAAACATCACACCACCGGCGCGGGTGGCACCGGAGGACGTGGCGATCGACTAAAGTTGTTCCAATAATCGTCGATCGCGTAAACGAATTGGGTGGATGCGGAGTGAAGAGTCGGGTGTCCGAATTGAAACCGAAGTACGAGGAATTGCAGTCCATCTACGACATCTCCAACGAGTTCTACGAACTGTTCCTCGGTCCCACGATGGGCTACACCTGCGGTTACTTCGAACGCGAGGACATGACCGGAGACGAGGCCCAACTCGCCAAGTTCGACTTGGCGTTGGGCAAGCTCGGCCTGGAGCCTGGCATGACACTGCTCGACGTCGGCTGTGGCTGGGGTGCCTGCATGCAGCGCGCCATCGAGAAGTACGACGTCAATGTCATCGGCTTGACCCTGTCCGGTGAGCAGCGCAAATACGCGATCGAGAAGCTGGCGAAGGTGCCGACCGAACGCAACATCGAGGTTCGCTTGCAGGGCTGGGAGGAGTTCGACGACAAGGTCGACCGAATCGTGTCGATCGGCGCCTTCGAGCATTTCGGGTTCGAACGCTATGACGATTTCTTCCGAACGGCCTATGAGGCACTGCCTGACGACGGGGTGATGCTGCTGCACACCATCACCGGGTTCGACATGCGACGCGGCCAGGAACTCGGGCTGCCCATGACCTTCGAGTTGGCCCGGTTCGCCAAGTTCATCGCCACCGAGATCTTCCCGGGCGGACGCCTGCCGTCGGTCGAGAAGGTCGAGGAGCATGCACTGGGCGCCGGGTTCAACCTGACCCGGCTGCATGAGATCGGGCCCCACTATGTGCGGACCCTGCAGGGCTGGGCTGCGGAGTTGGAGGCCCACCGGGACGAGGCGATCGCGATCCAGTCCCAGGAGGTCTACGACCGCTACGACAAGTACCTCAACGGGTGTGTGCGGCTCTTCCGTGAGGGCTACACCAGCGTGCACCAGTTCACGCTGGAGAAGTAGGCGCGTATGCGCACTGAGCACGCGGTCGTGATCGGGGGCAGCATCGCCGGACTGTGCGCGGCGCGAGTGCTCGCCGACCACTTCGACCGGGTCACCCTCGTGGAGCGCGACGACCTTCCCGACACCCCGACCGACCGCTCGGCGATCCCCCAAGGCCAGCACGTTCACCTGCTGATGGCCCGCGGCGCTCGAGAACTCGATGGGCTGTTCCCTGGCCTGCTCCACGACATGGGCGCCGCCGGTATGCCGGTGCTGCGCAACGAGCCCGGACAGATCCACTTCACCGCATCCGGACATGTCCTGGACACCGGACGCGGCGGACCTGACGGGTTCACCGGCTATCTGCCCAGTCGCGCGCTGCTCGAATACCACGTTCGGGAGCGTGTCTTGGCGCTGCCCCGGGTGGAGATCATCCGGGGCGACGTCGACCGGCCCGAGTTCGACCGAGCCGCCGGGCGGGTGACCGGAGTCGCCCTCGACGGCGCAACGCCTATCCCCGCCGATCTCGTCGTCGACGCGTCAGGCCGCGGTAGTCGGCTCCCCACCTGGTTGCAGGAGTGGGGCTTCGAACAGCCCCGGGTGGACGCGGTGAAGGTCGGTGTCACCTACGCGTCACAGCGGGTGCGCATTCCCGCCGGAATGATGCCCGAGAAGATGGTCCTTGTCGGGGCATCGCACGACCGGCCGACGGGGATGGGAATGCTGTTCCACGAGGACGGCGCGTGGATCGTCACGGCCTTCGGGGTTGGCGGGGCTGCACCGCCACGTGATTGGGGCGGCGTCTGCGCGCTGGCCGACGACCTGGTTCCGGCCCACATCGGCGCCGCACTGCGGGCCGGCGAAACACTGGGTGCGATGAAATTTCACAGCTACCCGACGAGCAAGTGGCGCCGCTACGACAAGATCGGCAAACTCCCGGCAGGCATCATGCCGTTCGGCGACGCAGTGGTCAGCATGAACCCGACCTTCGGACAGGGCGTCACGATGTCGACACTGCAGGCGGCAGCCATGGTTGACGTCCTGTCCCGGGGGACGCACAACCTGGTCCCCCGGCTGGCCCGCGCGACGGCCAAGGCCATCATGCCGGTGTGGACGATGAACGCCGTCGCCGACATCTGCGCTCATCGTGCGCAGGGTCCCCGGCCGTGGTGGTACCGCCCTTCGTACCAGTTGATGGACCAATTTCTGGGTGCCGCCGAGTCCGATGCGACGTTGACCGAATGGTTCCTCCGCCGCACCAGCCTGCTGGACGGCCTCTGGGTAGTGCCGTCGCCGCGGCTGGTCGCGCGCACAGTCCGGCACAACACCACGGCGTGGTTGGCCGAGCGCCGCGGCCCCCGCACCCACCCGGTCCCTGCCGCGGACTACGCCACATCCTCAACATCCACGTCGAGTTCGTCGTAGACCCTGCCGCTCCGCCTGGCCCGTGCAATACCGGACGAGCAGGCGCAGCGGGCGAACGCGAGCCCGAGTTCAGCTCCTGTCGGGTGCAACGATCCACCGCGTCAACATTCGGACGGCCTCGGCGATGTATCGCTCCCGCTCGTCGGGGTCGGTCACTGACAGCGCTATCCAGGGCGCAAGACCGCCGAGCACCCGGCCCGAGATCGCGGCGGCGGTCTCGACATCGCCCACACCGAGGTGCTCGGTACGCGTCACCAGGTACGAACTCGCCATCGCAAGCACGCGCTGGTAGAGCTCTCGATCACCATCGGTGGGCTGGGGCATCGCGATGCGGGAGGCAAGCAGCACCGCCAGCGCCGGCTCGGCCTCGTGGAAGGCGATGGCCGCCCGGAGAATCGCTTCCGCCGCTTCCGGGAACGAGTTTCCGCTCAAGGCTTCCAACCGATCAGCACTCAGCGCCTCCATCCGTAACAGCCGATCCTCGATGAGCGCGTCGATCAGCGCCTCCTTGTTGGAGAAGTACTGATAGATCGATCCGATGGCGACGCCGGCCCGGGCAGCGATCTTGTTCGTGCTCGTCCGCTCAATGCCGACGTCTTCGAGAACCTGAGCAGTGGCGTCGATGAGCCGGGTGACCAGCTCCACCGAGCGTTCCTGCGACGGCTGTCGGCGACCTGAAGTGGCTGATCGTCGGGGTTTTCGGGGGCCGGCATCGGGCATGGTTACCCCTTCCGGGAATCCTGGGATTGACATGAGTAGTAGCTCACATTTTAGCCTTGATGTTGCCTCGACCGCTAGAGCCGAAGGGGGCACACCATGAGTGAGCTTGTCGTCCGCCACATCCCGTTCGAGTTCCAGGATGTGGACTTCACCTGGAACCGGGCCAACCCGCAGTTCTCGCTGGCAATGAACGTGCTCTCCTTCTGGGCGATCGGTCTCGAGCGCTACCTGGTGAAGGCGATGAAGGACGCCGAGGCGGTGATCACCGATGCCGAGGTTGCCCGGGAGGCCCGGTTGTTCCTGCAGCAGGAGTCGGTGCACACGGCGTGTCACCGCCGCCATGTCAAGGCGCTGATCGAGCGGTATCCAGGACTGCAGGCGGCACTGGACACGTCGATCGAGTACTACGACGCACTGCACCGCGACAGCGACCTGCGTTACCTTCTGGCGTACGCCGCCGCACTGGAGGGAACCTTCACGCCGATCTTCAAGATGATCATCGACAATCGCGCAACCCTGTTCGCCGGCGGCGACGCCCGGGTCGCCTCGCTGTGCCTGTGGCACTTCTGCGAAGAGGTCGAGCACCGAAGCTCGGCGGTGATGGTGTACGACCACGTCGTCGGCGACCCGGTGTACAAGATCCGATCCTTTGGTCCGATGATGCGCCACGTCCTGCGATGCCATCGGATGCTGTTGCGGGAGTTCGACAGAGAAGTGCCCGGTGAAATGCCACCGCGCCAGCACGTGTCATGGCTGTCGCGTTACCTGCCGGTCGGACCGGAGAACCCCTTCGCCACTGTCCCTGTTCGCCAACGCTTCTCGATGTTCCTGGGGGTGCTCGCCTCGATCATGCCGGGCTATGACCATGCCAATCAGCCGCTGCCGCAATGGGCGGCCATCTGGTTCGAGCACTGGGAGCGCGGCGAGGACATGACGATGTTCTACGGCGTGCGCCCGGGTGCGGAGCCTGCGGCCTGAACCCAAGCCCGGGATCAGGAACTGAACTGCTTGATATGAGCGGTGATTCGCTCCCCCAGGCCGTCCGGCAGTGAGATGGCCAGCTGCACGTCGTCGAGTTGAACCGTGCCCTCGGCATAGGGCAACAAGTCCTGGCCCTCGGCGATGCGGGAACACATGGTCTGGAGGAACTGCTCGTAGCCGGCCAGCGGGCACATCGTGAAGGCCCCCATGTCCTGGACGAAAACGATGACGTCCCGATCAACCGTCGTCTGCAGGCAGCGCTCGGCCTGGCTGAGGAAGCACTCGTGATAGGCCATCAGCCGGTTGGCGATGTGCAGGATGGCATCCGACTCGGCGCCGTCGTCCTCGCTGAAACTCTTCAGCGCTCCGGTGAATCCGGGACTGAGCATGAACTGCTCGAGCTGAGCGACCAGATCCGCGACCTCCTGCATCACCTGGTAGGCGAGCGCCGAGTAGGACCGGCCGTCGGACAGCACTCCGCCCCGCGGCTGATACCCCAAGGCGCAGTCGCGCAGACGCCGCTGCACGGCGTTGCGGCGTTGCACCAGAACGGATGTGAAAACGGCCCATCGCCACAGCGGCGGCCGATCGGCCAATAGCCTGTCCACCCCCTCCTGCGTCACCGAGACCGCGGCGATCTGCGGGGCGTTCTGGTCCCTGGGCAGGAGGCGCTTCGGCTCCGGGTCGATGGGACGGGCCATCCCTTCGGCCGCGGACCGCAGGTCACTGGGCCATGGAAACGGTTCGATTTCGTCGGGCTGCTCAACGGCCCGGTAGACCGACCATCCGAACGGAATCAGCACCACCAGACCCACGACGGCGGGCCGGCCCACCCCGCTCGTCATCGCGGTGAACAGCAACACGAGCCCGCCGATCAGACTCCACCACCCATATCGCGGGAGCCGTTGAGCGAGCCGGCCGATGTTCACGGCGGGAATGCTAAGTGACCGTGCCGACAGTATCGCTTCGTGTCGGTGCCCTGCCCTAGGACGGTTCGCACCACCAACCAGAAGGCGGCTATTCCGCGTCGCCGACGGCCTCGAGGCGCTCGGTCACCCGGGCCAGCGCCTCATCGATGACGTCCACCTTCTCGTTGCGCCGTTCGTTGGCCGACTGCGCGGCGCCGCGGCCACCTTCGGCCTCCACCCGAGCCGCGCCCTGGCGCCGCAGCAGGCTGAAGTTCTTCTCGCGCGCCTGTCGGAGCCGGGTCTGCAGGTCTTTCAGCGACTTCTCGTCCATCCGCTCCAGGGCGCTCGGGTGGCTCTGGTCGATCAGCGCGTTCTCCTGCGCGGTCATGTTCACGTGGTGGTTGCTCACGGGGTAATTCATAGCGGTCGTCGGCCACCCTCGTCCGCGATTCCACCGACGACCGGCTGAGCACAATGCGCAGAACGGCGTAATCGTTCCCTTTCCCCCGCTATCGCCCACAAGGGCGACGCGATGTCGGTGCGTTCGTACGTTCGGACCCGGCAACACCGAGACAGCCGCACAGACAGGGAATCGCAATGGTCGAACTGGGCAACATCACCGGATGGCACCCGCAGGAGGGACCGGTCACCACCTGGCTGGCCGCACCCGCGTCCCGGGCGGCCGCGCGCAACGCGCGCCGCAGCGACATCCCGCCGACCTACCAGCGCGCCCAACACCTCCGGAAGGCCCACGCGGGCCGGGCGACGGGCAAGCAGATCCCCCGCCTGATGGTGGTGGCGTGGGACATTCCGGGCGTCTGCGATATCGCCGCGATGACGGAGGCGATCACCGGGCATGTCCGCCGCAACGACGCCTACCACGACTGGTTCGAGTTCGACGGCGGCTCCTTCGTCCGGCGCACGATCGATGACCCGCAAGTCATCGCCATGGTGCCGGTGAGCTTCGGGCGGATGGACACCGAACAGATCCGCGCCCATGCGCTGGCGACGACCCCGGAGACCCTGCGCTGGGACTGCTTCACGTTCGGCATCGTGCAGAACCGGGACTACTTCACCTTCTATGCCAGCGTCGACCATCTGCACATCGACGGCATCTCCGCGGCGTTGATCTTCTTCGACATCCACCTGATGTACCAGCACCTCGTCGCGACCCGCGACGAGTGGGACGAGCCCAGCGCGCCGTCCCAGGTCCGGAGCTACCGCGACTTCGCCGTGCGCCAGCACGACAGGTTGTCCGCGCTGACGCTGTCCTCCCCCGAGGTCCGGGACTGGCTCGAGTTCGCCCGCGACGCCGACGGCGACTGGCCCGGCTTCCCGCTGCCGCTCGGTGACACCCGGGGCGCGAAGGAGGGCGCCTTCGTCACCGTCGAATTGTTGAACGCGCTGGGCAGCGACGCGTTCGACGCGGCCTGCGAGGCGGCCGGCGCCCGGTTCGTCGGTGGTGTGCTGGCGTGTGCCGCCCTCGCCGAACGGGACCTGGTGGGAACCAGGACCTATCGCGGGTTCACGCCTTATGACACCCGCACGGCGGGCACCGATTCGATGACCGTGGGCTGGTTCGCCAGTCTGTTCCCGGTCACCGTGCCGACCGACTCGTTCGCCGAGGCGGCCCGCGCCGCGCAGGAGTCGTTCGACACCGCCAAGCATCTGGCCGACGTGCCCTTCGACCGGGTGCTGGAGTTGGCGGCACCGGATCGGCAGGTGATCGCCACGCCCACCCGGCCGTCGATGATGGTCTCGTTCATCGACTTTCGCAAGATTCCGGTCTCCGCGATGTGGGAGCAGACGAACTTCGGAACCTACGGCGACAACCTGAACCACGGCGAGATCAACGTGTGGATCAACCGGCACGCCGACCGGACGACGGTGACGGTCTCATTCCCGGACAACCCGGTTGCCCGTAAGTCGGTGCAGCTACATCGCGACCCTGAGCCAGGTCTTCGCGGAGGTCACCCACACCAACCCGGAGTGGATCGACGAGCTCAGCCACTTCGCCAATTCCAGCGACCTGTGCGCGGTCTGCACCGCGAGCAACTGAGACGGACGGGAAGGGTTTGCGGACATGAACAACGTACTCGACTTGGTGGACCAGACCATCTTTCGCATCGAGCGGGCGGGCGGCGTCACCAGCCTGATCCAGTGCGTCTGGGTGTACGAGCGAGGGTTCGACACGGAAGCGCTGCGCGGGTTCCATGACCGTCTCCGGCGGGGCCGGCTGTCCCGGCGCATCGAACGCTCCCTGTTGCCGTTCGGCCGCCACCGCTGGGTAGCTCCACGCGATGCCACCGCGCTCGAGATCGTGGCGACCCCGCGTCCGCGCGCGGAGTTGGACGTCTGGCTCGACGAGCAGGCCGCGACCCGACTGGACGCCGAGCGCGGACCGGGCTGGCACCTCGCCGTGCTGCCCTTCACCGACGGCGGCGCCGGGATCAGCCTGGTCGCCTCACACTGCATCACCGACGCCGTCGGGCTCTGCGAGGCGGTTGCCGACGCCGCCGACGGCCGCGACACCGGTATCGCCTGGCCGGCCGCGGGATCCCGCCCGCGCTGGCGGGCGGTGCGCGAGGACGCTCGCCAGACGGTGCGCGACCTGCCCGCGATCGCCGGTGCGGTGGCCGCCGCAGCACGATTCTTGCGGCGCAACGCGAGCGGGACGGCACCGGACGGCGGAGCCGCACCCGTGGTGGTCGATGACATCGCCACGCCCCCAACGGCAACGGTCTTCGTAGATGCGGACGACTGGGATGCCCGGGCCGCCGAGCTCGGTGGCACCGCCAACAGCCTGCTGGCGGCGGTCGCGGCCCATCTGGCCCGCCAGGCAGGCCGCGTCGGCGCGGACGGCACCGTCACCCTGACGATGCCGATCAACCGGCGCACCGCCGGTGACACCCGCGCCAACGCCATCACGAACGTCGACATCACCGTCGATCCCGCGCCGGTGACCAACGACCTGCGCGCGATCCGGGCGGCCACCAAACAGGCCCTGATCGGCGCGGCGAGCGAACCCGACGAGCGCTGGACGCTGACGCCCCTGGTGGTGCTGATCCCCGAACGGCTCGGCAAGCGCTGGGTCGGCGCGGCGACCAACAGCGCCGCCTGCGTCGGAGCCTCCAACGTCGGTGCGATCGACCCGGCGGTGAACCGGCCCGACGGCACCGACGCCGACGGCTTCGCCCTGCGATCCCTCACCTCCGGGATGACCACGGCGATGCTGCATCAGCTCGGCGGAATGCTGATGGTGCTCTCGGGACGCGCCGGCGGAAAGGTGTTCATCTCCGTGGTCGCGCATCAGCCCGGACTCCCGAACACCAACGAGGATCTGCGCCGGCGCGTCTCGACCGCGCTGGGCGACTTCGCGCTCACCGCCTCACCGGGCTGGGAGCCGCTGAGCACAACGCACACAACGTCTCCAATCTCCGGTTAGTGCCGGTATCGACGACAACCACGACACCGGTGTGGCCCGCTCCGTAGGTTGAGCGGAACGACGAGCAGTAACCCGAACGACATTGGCGCACAACGCAAGACGGAAGGACGTCACGAAGATGGACAACGTACTCGATCTGGTCGACCAGAGCTTCTTTCGCCTCGAAGGCGCGGCCGGGGTGGCCCAGGTCGTCTGGGTGTACAACCGCCCGGTCGATCTCGACGGTCTGCGCCGGTTCCACGGCCATCTGCAGCGCGGGCGGCTGTCGAGACGCATCGAGCGCTCCCCGCTGCCGTTCGGCCGGCACCGCTGGGTGACACCCGTTGATCACCCGGAACTCGAGATCGTCCGCACGCCACGACCGCGCGCCGAGCTGGACGCCTGGCTGGTCGAACAGGCCAACCTCCCCCTCGATGCCGAACGGGGAGCCGGCTGGCACCTGGCCACGCTGCCACTCACCGATGGCGGTGCCGCGGTGAGCCTGATCCTCAGCCACTGCATCACCGATGGCATCGGCGGCTGCGTGGCGATCGTGGAAGCGGCACTGGGTTACGACAACGGCGTCGCATGGCCGGCCGCCGGATCCCGGCACCGGTGGCAGGCGCTGCGTGAAGACGCCCGACAGACCATGCGCGACCTTCCCGCCATCCGCCGCGCCGCGGTCGCCGCCGCACGCTTCGCGCGCCGGAACCGCGGCCGTACCGCGCCCGCGGCCCCGGCCGCCCCGCCCACCGGTGACGAGCGCGTCGCGCTGCCCACGGCGGCGGTCTACCTGAACGCCGAGCGATGGGATGCGTGCGCGGAATCGCTGGGCGGCACCAGCAACACGCTGGTCGCCGGCGTCGCGGCCCGGCTCGCCCAGCGGATCGGTCGGGTGGGCGCCGACGGTTCGGTCACCGTGACCATGCCGGTGAACGAGCGCACCGCGGACGACACCCGGGCCAACGCCGTCGCGATGGTCGACATCGCGGTCGACCCGGCACCGGCGGCTGAGGATCTGAGTGACATCCGCACCGCAACCAAGGTCGCGCTCACCCGCCACCGCGAGTCGACGGACGAACGACAGGACCTGCTGCCCCTGGTTCCCCTGCTGCCCCGGCGAATCACCCGGCGGATGGCCAGCGTGGCCACCGGCGGTGCGACCAACGTCGTCGTCGCCTCCAATCTCGGTACGGCCCCCGGCGCGGTGAACCAACCGGATGGCACCGACGCCGACTACATGACCCTGCTCTCCCGCTACCCGGGCGCGACCCGGGCGATGATCCAGCAGACCGACGGGGTGCTGGTGGTGCACTCGGCACGGTTGCACGACCTGGTGTTCATCTCGACGCTCGGATACCGCCCCGGACGGCCCAACTCGAACGACCAGCTGCATCGCGACCTGGTCGACGTGCTGAGCGACTTCGGGCTCACCCCGATCCCCGGCTGGGAGGCGGTATCCGGGGGCTTGAGCACAACGAGCACAACCGCGGAAATCCTCGGTTACCCCCACTATCGCCGACAACCGCGACAGCCACAGCCGGCCGGCCATAGCGTTCAAGACAACGCAAATATCCAGTAGCACAACCCAACTCACGAGGATGTGACGACCATGAGTAACGTACTGGACCTGTACGACCAGACCTACTTCAGCTTCGAGCGCGCCGCCGGGGTCACCAACCTGGTGCAGTGCGTGTGGCTGTACGAACGCGGCGTCGACATCGACGACCTGCGCCGGTTCCACCGCGGCCTGCAGCAGGGTCTGCTCGCGCGCCGCATCGAGCGCTCGCCGTTGCCATTCGGCCGCCACCGCTGGGTCACCGCCGTCGGCGCACCCGAGCTCGACGTGACCGCGACCCCCAGGCCGCGGGCGCAGTTCGACGCCTGGCTCGACGAGCAGGCCGCCACCCGGCTGGACCCCGAACACGGACCGGGCTGGCACCTGGCGGTGCTGCCCTTCACCGACGGCGGCGCCGGGGTGAGCCTGGTGTCCTCGCACTGCCTGCTCGACGGCGTCGGGCTGTGCCACGCGGTGGCGGCCGCGGCATCCGGCGATCAGCAGCCGATCACCTGGCCGGCCGGCGGATCACGCCGGCGGTGGCGGGCCGCGGCCCAGGATGCCGCCCAAACCGCGCGGGACATACCGGCGATCGGTGGCGCGCTTGTCGCGGCCGCGCGGTTCGCCCGCCGGCACAGCGAAGGCGCCACCGCGGTGCCCACCGCCGCCGCGGCCGGTGACATCGTCACGCTCAGCCAGGCAACGGTTTTCGTCGACGCCGGAGAGTGGGACGCCCGCGCCGCCGAGCTCGGGGGCACCGCCAACACCCTGCTTGCCGGGGTGGCCGCCCGGCTCGCCCAGCGCGTCGGGCGGGTCACCGCCGGCGGCCTGGCCACCCCGTCGATACCGGTCAATACCCGCACCGCCGGCGACACCCGGGCCAACGCCATCACGAATGTCGACATCACCGTCGACCCGGCGGCCGCGGTGACCGACCTGCGCAATACCGGGGCCGCGATCAAGGCGGCGCTGACCCGCCGCGGTGCGGCGCCGGACGAGCGATGGCCGCTGCTGCCCCTGGTTCCCCTGCTGCCGGCGGGGATCCGGCGGCGGGTGGTCGGGGTGGCCACCGGCGGAACCACCAACGTGGTGTCCTCGAACCTCGGAGCCACCCCGCCCGCCCTCAACCGGCCGGGCGGCACCGACGCCGACTTCTTCGCCATGAAGTCGCTCTACCGGGGCGTGACGACGGCCACCATGCACCGGACCGGGGGTGTCCTGGCCCTGGTCTCCGGCCGGGTGCGCCAGCGGGTGTTCGTCTCCGCACTCGGCTACCAGCCGGACCGCCCGAACTCCAACGACCATCTCCGGCAGGATATTTCGGACGTCCTCGACGACTTCTCGCTCACCGCTGTCAGCGGCTGGGCCCGCCGCGACGCGGTGTCCGCCTAGCCACACACACGCGACAACGACCAGATAAGGAATCGCAATCATGGACAACGTCCTCGACCTGTTCGACCAGACCGTGTTCGACGGCGAACGGGCGACCGGCGCCACCAGCCTGCTGCAGGTGATCTGGCTGTACGACCATGCGGTCGACATCGAAGCCCTGCGCCGATTCCACCGCAACCTGCTGCGCGGTCGGTTGTCCCGCCGCATCGAACGCTCGCCGCTGCCGTTCGGCCGGCACCGCTGGGTGTCCCCGGACAACCAGCCTGAGCTGACCGTCAGCGCAACCCCGCGGCCGCGCACCGAGTTCGACGCCTGGCTCGACGAACAGGCCAACACACCCCTCGATGCCGAGCGGGGACCCGGCTGGCGGCTGGCCGTGCTGCCATTCACCGATGGCGGCGCCGGGGTAAGCCTGGTCCTCTCGCACTGCCTCGCCGACGGGGTCGGCCTCGCTGAGGCCCTGGCGGCCGCCGCCGACGGCCGTCCCGACCCGATCACCTGGCCGGCCGCCGGATCGCGCCCGCGGCTGTGCGCCGTGGCCGAGGACGCCCGCCAGACCCTACGCGACCTGCCCACGATCGCCGGCGCGGCCGCCGCGGCGGCGCGATTCGCCCGCCGTGGCCGCGAAGCCGGGCCGCCGGCCGGGCAGTCCGGCACACCAGTCGTGCGTTACGAGGCCGAAGACCTCTCCCTGCCAACGGCAATCGCGTTCCTCGACGCCGACGAGTGGGATGCCCGCGCGGAATCCCTCGGTGGCACCAGCAATACTCTGCTGGCCGGCGTGGCGGCCGGCCTCGCCCAGAAGGTGGGCCGGCTCGCGGCGGACGGGTCGGTCGCGTTGACGTTGCCGGTCAGCCGGCGCGTCGACGGGGACACTCGCGCCAACGCCATCACCAACATCGACGTCACCGTCGATCCGGCCCAGGCTGCGACGAACCTGCGCGACTACCGGGCGGTGATCAAGCAGGCGCTGATCCGCTCCAACGAGACGCCGAACGAGCGGTGGGAACTGCTCCCGATCGTTCCGCTGTTGCCACGCTGGCTGGTGCGCCGCTGTGTCGGCGTGTCAGCCGGCGGTGCGGCCACCGTCACCTCATCTCACCTCGGTGCCATCACCGCGGCCGCATGCCGGCCGGACGGGACCGAAGCCGGCCGATTCGCCATCCGGACCCTCGGCCCGGGTGTCACCGCATCGGTCATGCACCGCCTCGGCGGGCTGCTCGTGATGGTGATGGGACGACGGCGCGACCAGGTCTTCATCTCCGTCCTGGCATACCAGCCCGGCGGAATCAACACCAATATAGCTCTGCGGCAGAACCTTTCGGACACCCTGAGCGACTTTGTCCTCACCGCCCGAACCGGGTGGGCACATGACGGCGAACTGAACCCGATCGGAGCAGGACGATGAGCAACGTACTCGATCTGGTGGATCAGACCGCCTTTCTCGCCGAGCGGGCGGCCGGGTCGACCAACCTCGTACAGGTGGTCTGGGTCTACGACCGCACCATCGACATCGAGGGGCTGCGGGCCTTCCACCACCATCTGCGGCACGGTCGGCTGTCCCGCCGGATCGAGCGCTCGCCGTTGCCGTTCGGCCGTCACCGCTGGGTCACCCCCGTCACCCAGTCCAAGCTCGAGATCGTCGGCACACCACGGCCTCGCGAGGAGTTCGACGCCTGGGTCGACGAGCAGACCAACACCCCACTGGATCCCGAGCACGGACCCGGATGGCACCTCGCGGTGCTGCCCTTCACCGACGGCGGCGCCGGAGTCAGCCTGGTGACCTCCCACGTGCTGGCCGACGGCCTGGGCCTGTGCGAGGCGCTGGCGGCCGCGGCCTCGGGGCGCCACGACCCCATCGCGTGGCCGGCCGCCGGCTCCCGGCGCCGAGGGCAGGCGCTGCGCGAGGACACCCGCCGGCTGCTGCGCGATCTTCCCGCCATGGGCCGAGCCGTCGGCGCGACGGCGCGATTCGCCCGCACCAACCGCGTCGCCACCCCGGCCGGCGCGTCACAGTCGCCTGTCTCCGGTTCGGGCCGGCCGGTGTCCCCCCCGATGACGACGATCTTCATCGATGCCGACGAGTGGGACGCACGCGCCGCCGCGCTCGACGGCACCAGCGCCGCGCTGCTCGCCGGACTGGCGGCCCGATTCGCCCGACGGGCCGGTCGGGTCGACGGTGCCGGTGCGGCCACCCTGGCGTTGCCGGTCAACGAGCGCACCCCGGACGACACCCGCGCGAATGCCATCACCGCCGTCGACATCACGGTGGATTCCGCGACGGCGAACACCGACCTCCGCCCGATCCGCGCCGCGCTCAAGCGGGCCCTGACCCAGCGCCGGGAGATCCCCGACGAGCGGTGGGCGCTGCTGCCCCTGACCCCGCTGATCCCCCGGTGGCTTGTGCGGCGGATGGCCGGCGCGGCCCTGGGCGGGGCGACGACCAGCGGCTCCTCCCATGTCGGGGCGATCGACCCGGCCGCCGGCCGGGTGGATGGAACGAACGCCGACCACTTCTTCATCCGGACGCTCTATCCCGGGGTCACCGAGGCGATGATGCACCGGACGGGTGGAATGCTCGGCTTGGCCGCCGGCCGGATGCACGGTCGCGTCTTCGTCTCGATCTATGCCTACCAGCCGGGCCGACCCAATTCGATGGCGCAGCTAAGGGCAGACCTCGCCGATGTCCTGGCCGACTTCTCGCTGACCGCCGCCCCGGGCTGGGCGCTCCCCACGTCGCTGAGCACAATGCGGAAAACGTAGTTTTCGCGGCATTCGCCGGCTATCGCCCACAAACACGACACCCGGGCGGCATCGCCGTAAGTTCGGTCGCAGTAATTGACCGCACCACCACGCGGGGTCACGAAGACCGGATCACACTGGCTTGCAACGTAATTCGGGCCTCGATCCACAAATCGACCCCCGTGTCGACGCCACGAAGGAACGCACCGTGTTGAAGAAGTCGCCGTCGCCCAGACACGCCAAACCCAGGGACACGTTCGCGATGCTGGGCCGCTGGGTGGTGCGCGCGCCATGGCTGATGATCACCGCCTGGATCGCACTGGTGGTGGCGTTCTCCCTGCTCTTCACCCCGTTGACGAAAGTAGTCGAGAAGCAGTCGATGCAACCGTTGCCGCCGCAGGCGATGGCCGCCACCGAACAGATGGCCAAGGACTTCCACGAGTCCGCCCAGAACATTCTCGTCGTCGTCATGACCGACGACCGCGGTCTGAGCCCGACCGACAACGACGCCTATCGCGCGGTGGCCGACAAACTGCGCGGGGACAGCCAGGACATCTCCGGCGTGCAGGACTTCATCAGCACGCCACCACTGCGTCAGCTGATGGTGAGCAACGACAACAAGGCCTTCTATCTGGCCGTCACCCTCAAGGCGCCGCCGGGCTCGCCGGAGTCCTCGCAGGCCTACCAACGGATCTCACAGATCGTCGAACAGACCACCGCTGGTTCCGCACTGAGCGCGCATGTGACCGGGCAGGCGGCCATCGTCGGCGACATGTCGATCTCCACGACCCGGGACATGCATGTCATCGAGATCGTCACTGCGCTGTTGGTGCTGGGCATCCTGCTGGTGATCTACCGCCGCCCGGTCACCGTACTGCTGCCGCTGATCACCATCGGTATCTCGGTGGGCCTGGCTCAGGGCGTGGTGTCCGCCCTGACCACGGTGGGTCTCACGGTGTCGGCGATGACGATCGTGCTGATGACGGCGATGATCGTCGGCGCGGGCACCGACTATGCCGTCTTTCTGATCAGCCGATATCACGAATACATCCGCTCCGGGATGGACTCCGACGCCGCCGTCCAGCGGGCGCTGAGTTCGATTGGCAAGGTGATCGGCGCGTCGGCGGCGACGGTGGCCGTCACATTCCTCGGCATGATCTTCACCCGCCTGCCCGCGTTGACCACCGTGGGGCCGGCGCTCGCGGTGGCGATCGCCGTGGCTTTCCTTGCCGCGATCACGCTGCTGCCCGCCGTGCTGGTGCTGGCGGGCCGACGCGGCTGGGTCGCCCCGACCCGGCCGGTGGCCAACCGCTTCTGGCAGCGCTCGGCGATCCACATCGTCCGGCGCCCCAAGGCCCACCTGGTGGTCAGCCTGACGGTGCTGATCGCGCTTGGGGCGTGTGCGTTGCTGATGCGCCCCACCTACAACGACCGCTTACAGTTGCCGCAGGCCTCGGAGAGCAACGCGGGCTTCACCGCGATGGCCGCCCACTTCTCCACGAGCAGCCTGCTGCCGGAATACATCTACGTGCGCTCGCCGCGCGATCTGCGAACCCCGCAGGCCCTGGCCGACCTCGAGCAGATGGCGCAGCGGGTCTCCCAGTTGCCCGGTGTCGCCGCGGTGCGCGGTGTCACCCGGCCGACCGGCCAACAGCTGGACCAGACCAAGGTCAGCTATCAGACCGGCGAGGTCGGCGCCAAACTCGAGGACGCCTCGACCATGATCAACAGCCGCACAAGCGATCTCGACAAGCTCAGCGGCGGCGCCCAGCAGCTGGCAACCGCGCTGGCCGGTGTCCGCGACCAGGTCGACCGCGCGGGCAACTCGATGACCACGATGACCGCGACTCTCGGCAGGGTGCAGCAGCAGCTCAGGAGTCCGCAGACCACCCAGCTGATCGGCGACATCCAGTCTTACGCCAAGAGCGTGCAGAGCAACCAGGCGGTGATCAACGACGCCGCACCGATGTTGGCGGCACTGAACAACAGCCCGCAGTGCGACGCCGACGCGGCCTGCGCCGACGGCCGCGCGCAGCTGCAGCGGCTTGCCGCGGCGGGCACCGGTGAGGCTTCCGGCGTGCTGTCGGCGGTGCAGAGCCTGAACGCCACGATGCAGTCGGCGTCGGCCGGCCTGCGGGCCGCGGGCATCGACAGTCCCGGCTCCGCGCAACAGCAGATCATGCAGATGGAACAGGGCGCCAACGCATTGGCCGACGGCAGCGCGCAATTGGCGACCGGTGTCCAGATGCTGGTCGATCAGACCAAGAAGATGGGAACCGGCCTGAACCAGGCTGCGGGCCTGCTGCTTTCGATCAAGCAGGATGCCTCGCAACCGTCGATGTCCGGGATGTACATCCCGCCGCAGATCCTGACGACCGACGACTTCAAGAACGCCGCGAAGCTGTTCATCTCGCCGGACGGGCATTCCGCGCGCTACCTGGTCGAGACGAGGTTCGACCCGTTCAGTACGCAGGCGATGAACCAGGTTCAGACGATCCTGGACACCGCTCGCGGCGCGCAGCCGAACACCACACTGTCCGATGCCACGATTTCGATGCTGGGCACCACCCCGCTCTACAGCTCGATCCGCAGCTACTACAACGACGATTTGAAGCTCATCGTCATCATGACCCTGGCGGTGGTGTTCCTGATCCTCGTCGCGCTGCTGCGCGCGATCGTGGCGCCGCTGTATCTGATTGCCTCGGTGGTGGTCTCGTACCTGTCGGCGCTGGGCTTGGGGGTTCTCGTATTCCAGGTCATCGGCCACCAGCCGCTGTTCTGGAATGTCCCGGCGGTGGCGTTCATCGTTCTCGTCGCCGTCGGCGCGGACTACAACCTGCTGTTGATCACCCGGATCCGGGAAGAGTCCCGCAACGGCATCCGCTCCGGCATCATCCGCGCCGTCCATTCGACGGGTGGTGTGATCACCTCGGCTGGCATCATCTTCGCGGCCTCGATGTTCGGCCTGATGTTCGGCAGCATCTCCACGATGGCGCAGATGGGTTTCATCATCGGCGCGGGTCTGCTGATCGACACGTTCGTGGTTCGGACGATCACCGTGCCGGCCGTGGCCGCGCTGGTCGGCAGGGCGAACTGGTGGCCGGCGAAGCCCGGTCGCGCCGTCAGGCAGGGCTCTGGCCGGGGCTTTCCCAGGCGTCCCGGTCCCGCAGAAAGCCGGTGAGCATGATCCCGGACCGGTAGGGGTGCCGCCATGCCCTCATGTCGATCGCCAGTTGATCGCCGCGGTCGAGGTCGTTGACGTACCAGGTGCGCGATGACGGGTCCATCGGGATCACCTGGCTGTCCCAGCGTTTGCGGAAGTCCGGGTACTGCTGCAGGTTGAGTTCCACCGCCTTGAGGTATGCCGGGTTGTGCCGATCGACGAGAATGCGGGTTCGGCCGGTGCTGACCCACCAGTCGGCGATCTCGGACCAGTTGACCAGAATGCGCTGGGCGTCGGGGTGCCCGTACTGCCAGTGCACCATGTCGCGGTACTGGTCGGCGTCTGAGAACAGCCGCAAGAACGCGGCGTTGTAGTGCGAGTCCTCGGCGTTGGCGATCCAGGCCGTCGGCTGCGGGATGCGCTCCAGGTAGGTGACGAACGGCTGGCTGTCGAAGAGTTCGACGTTCGGCCGTCGCGCCGCCAGCAGGAACAGGTACTGGTGCTCCCAGGTGCTCAGCCCGCACGCCTTGGCGATGTTGTCCAGGTCGACGTCCATCGGATCGGAGCGCTCGCCGTGCTCCAGGCGGTAGAGCCAGGTCTGGCTGCGGGCGATCGCCTGAGCCAGCTCCGCAGCCCCCAACCCGGTTCGGGCTCGCACTGCGCGCACGAACTCGCCCAGCCCCGCCCGGTCCATGTTGGAATTCTTAGTCCGGTGGCAGGACCAAGCAAACGCACGCTGTATCGAACACCAGTCCAAATTGGACTCATATTCGATTAATCCTGTTTGTACACCGACCAATAGTCCCTTTCGATTCCGTTTACCGGAAAGTGCAGATCAAGTCTTGAATTTTGAATTCATGTCGCTGCGAGATCGATGTTTGCTGCAACCCCGCTATGGCCGAAACGCGGCCAACCTAGCCGATCCCTCAGCGCGGTTTGTCGCGCGGTTTATCGACGGCCACGAACTCCTGTTCGGGCCGCCCGGTCGTGCCGTAACGAAGCTGGACCTTGACCTCGCCGGCGCTGGCCAGCGTGGACAGATAACGCTGCGCGGTCGCCCGCGACACACCGATCTGGGCGGACAGCTCCGTCGACGACATCGGCCGCCCCGACGCGCGCAGCGCCTCCAACACGAGTTGCTTCGTGGGAGAGGCCACCGCGGATGGCGCCTGTGGCGGTGCGATTCGGGGCCGCAGCGCGTCGAGAGCGGCGTCCACCTCCTTACCGCTGAGATTCGATCCGGACAGGATCTTGCGGTACCGGGCGTAGCCGGACAGCTTGGCCGCCAAATCAGTCGGGGCGAAGGGCTTGACCAGATAGCTCAGCGCCCCCGCCGCCATCGCGGCCCGGATGGTCGGGGCGTCGGTGGCCGCACTCAAAACAAAACTGTCGCAGCGCAACTCACGCACGAAGTCGACACCCGACCCGTCGGGCAGGTACACGTCCACCAAAGCCAGGTCCACCGGGTCGGCCTTGCGGGCGGCGGCCAGGGTCGTGGCGGTCGCCGTCACCGCGAACCCCGGCAACGCGTTGACGATGCCGGCGTGCATGTTGCCCACCCGGAAGTCGTCGTCGACCACGAGCACCTTCAGTTCTGCGCCACCCATTGGGATTCCTCCTCCACCATCACGCCCGGCAACCGAGCGATGAACTCTGCGCCGCACAGCACCGCACCCGGATTCCCCGGACTGGAGAGACGGACATCGCCGCCCAGTGCGCGGCTGATCTGTCGCGACAGCGCCATTCCGATACCGCGGCCACCGGGAATCCCGGAGTCCGGCTTAGTCGACCTACCCTCGACGAACACCTCGTCGACGAAGTCCGGCGCGACCCCGTCGCCGCTGTCGGCGACGGTGATGTGCAGCGTCGAGCCGTCCTGCAACAGTTCGACTTCCACGGTCTTGTCCTCGCCGGCGCCGGTGCGCGCGGCGTCGATGGCGTTGTCCACCAGATTGCCCAGCACGGTGGTCACGTCGACCGGCAGGGTGAGCCGACCGGGCACCCAGGTGTTCTCGCCGACCGTCAGCGTCACCCCCGCCTCCCGGGCGGAGGCGGCCTTGGCCGCGAGGAACGCCTGCACGAACGGATCGCGGATGGCGTCGATTCCCGGCAGCGCCGATCCCAGTGGGCCGGAACCCAACAGCTCTTCGACGTACTGCGCGGCCTCCTCGGTGTGACCGCTGTGCAGCAGTCCGTTGAGCAGGTGTAGCCGATTGGCGAACTCGTGGCGTTGCGCCCGCAGCGCCGTGCTCATCAACTGCACGGCGTCGAGCTCGCGGGTCAGGGACTCGACGTCGGTGCGATCCCGGATGACCAACACGGTCCCGAGTTCGCGGCCCTCCCGCACCACATGGCGCGCCGACACCACCACGATCCGATCGCCGACGTTGGCGATGGTCGGCGCCGGGTCAGCTGTCTGGATAACCTCGAGAACCCTTGGCGTCAGACCGATCTCGTCGACCGGCCGGCCGGATTCGGCACCGATACCGAGCAGTCGGCAGGCCTCATCGTTGATGAACGTCGTATTCCACTCGGTGTCGACGGCCAGCACCCCCTCGCCGATGCCGTGCAGTACCGCCGCCTGCCCGCGGATCAACTCCGCCATCTCGGCGGGCTGCAGTCCCATCGTCAGGCCCCGCCACCGCCGCGCTAGCAGCACCGAGCCGACGACGCCGATCAACAACGCCACACCGACCAGGACGGCGGCCTTGCGCACGTCGCTCCAGAGTTGGCGGTGCACTGCTGCGGTCGAGATCCCGATGCTGACCTCGCCGATCACCCGATCCGAATCCGGAGCCAGCACAGGGACTTTTGCGCGCACCGATGGCCCCAGGGTGCCGGACTGTCGCATCACCTCTTCGTGGCCGGCGAGCACCTCGGACGGATCGGTGCTGACGTGTTGGGCGAGTTCGTTGCGGTTCGGGTGCGTCAGCCTGATCCCCGTGTTGTTGGTGATCACGACGAACAACACGCCGGTGCGCTGCTGGATCTCGGTGGCCAGCTTCTGCAGCGGCCCGTCGTCCAACTCGGCGATGACCGCGGGAGTCGGTGTGAGCGGGACGTTGTCGTAGCGCGCGACATTGGCCCGTACCGCCGGTGCGAACGCGATCGCGCGGGCAGTATCCAACGACTGGTTCTCGTACTGGTCGGCCAGGCGTTCGTGGCTCATGTAGGCCAGCAGCCCGCCCGCGATACCCAGGGTGAGCGTCACGACCGCGACCTGCAACAACAGCACCTGGGTGGCGAGCCGCATGTCCACGCGCACCCTCCGCACCATGGAGGCAGCGTACGCGAAGCCGGTGAGCAGATTGCGCAAAACCCGAAAATCGCTGCTTGCGCGGGTTGTGCGCACAAACGAGCCGGGGTGGTCCGCGGTCCGTAGCTTCGGTCTCGACAGCGAACCGATAAGGAGTTCACGATGACCGCCGCGCTCGATACACAGCTGGAGCACAGCGCATTTCGTGCCCCGACACCGTCGTCGACGGGTGCCGTCGTCGAACACACCGTGACGACGGCCGACGGCGTGCACCTGGCAGTGCGCGACTATCCCGCCGACCGGGTCGAGGCGCCGACCGTCGTGCTGCTGCACGGCCTGTGCCTCACCCAGGACAGCTGGGCGCCGCAGGTTCGCCGGCTGCGCACGCGGTGGGGCCACCGGATCCGGATCATCTCCTACGACCACCGCGGCCACGGCCGTTCGGCCGATGCGCCGATGCCCACCTACCGCATCGAGCAACTCGCCGCCGACCTCGCCGAGGTGCTGATCGCCATGCGGGTGACCGGCCCGCTGACGCTGGCCGGTCACTCGATGGGCGGGATGACGGCGCTGGCATATCTGAGCCGCCCCGCCGCGCAGCGTCCGGTGCAGCCCCAGGGTCTGGTCCTGGTGGGCACCGCGGCGGGACGGCTGGCCGAGCGCGGCCTGGGCCGGCTGCTGGCCACCCGCGCCACCGGGACGGTGTTCGGGCTCGTGCACCGCCTGCCCCCGCGGGCGACCAATGCCGCGGTCAGGGCGCTGCTGGTGCCGGTCGGCGCCGCGGTGAGCAGGGCGCGCCGCTATAGCGGCACCATCGCCGTCGTGGGTGCCGCGGTGCGCTCGACGTCGTTGACGACGGCGGCCGGGTTCCTGCCCAGCCTCAAGGATTACAGCGCCTACGACGCGCTGGCCTCGGTCACCGCGAAGACCATCATCGTCAGCGGCGGCGCCGATGTGCTGACCCCGGTGTCGCATTCGCAGGACATGGCGGCCGCCATCACCGGTGCCATCCACCTGCACCACCCCACCGCCAGCCACATGCTGCTGCAGGAGGCGGCGGACTGCGTCGGCAACGCGATCGGCCGGGCGACAGGGGTGCTGCGGCGCCCAGGCCGGGCGGCGACGACGGGGCTGAACCGGTCGTGCGCGGCGCACCTGGCCGTCGTCGTCTCCTGACGGCCACTATTCAGTCGATTCGACGTCGAGCGCCGACGCACAGCGGGATACTGGCGGCCATCTGAGCAGGCGGACACAGACGGGGGAAGTAGCTTTCATGAGTGATGTGATGCCCGGCCCGATCACCCTGGAACACCAGGACGGCCGGACCGGGATGAGTGCCGAGGCGCTGCGGCGCGGCATCGACGACCACCTGCGCTACACGCTCGGTCGCCCGGCCGCGCTGCTCGAGCCCAGGCACTACTACCAGGCGCTGTCGCTGGCGGTCCGCGATCGCCTGCAGGACCGGTGGCTCAAGACCACCCAGACCTATCTGGAGACCTCTTCCAAGGTGGCCTGCTACCTGTCCGCGGAGTTCCTGCTGGGCCCGCACCTGGGCAACAACCTGCTGAACCTCGGACTCGAGGAGGAGGCCCGCACCGCGCTGGCCGAGTTGGGTCAGGATTTCGACGAGGTGCTGGCCTGCGAGGAGGAGCCCGGCCTGGGCAACGGCGGGTTGGGCCGGCTGGCGGCGTGCTATCTGGATTCGCTGGCCACCCTGCAGCGCCCGGCGATCGGCTACGGCATCCGCTATGAGTTCGGCATCTTCGACCAGGACATCCGCGATGGCTGGCAGGTGGAGAAGACCGACTACTGGCTCTCCGAGCCCAATCCGTGGGAGATCGCCAAGACCGACCTGGACTACATCGTCGGCTGGGGCGGCCACACCGAGCGCTACACCGATGAGCACGGCCACGAGCGGGTGCGCTGGATTCCCGAGCGCTCGGTCAAGGGGGTGTACTACGGCACCCCGATCCAGGGCTACGGCGTCAACAACTGCAACACGCTGGCCCTGTGGAGCGCCCGGGCCATCCGGTCGCTGGCGCTCGACGCCTTCAACGCCGGTGACTACTACCGGGCGGTCGAGGAGGAGGTGGAGTCCGAGACCGTCACCAAGGTGCTCTACCCGAACGACGAACCGGAGGCGGGCAAGCAACTGCGCCTGCTGCAGCAGCACTTCTTCGTCTCGTGCTCACTGCAGGACATCCTGCACCTGATGGCGGACCTCGCCGGTGCGGAGGTTCGGACGCTGCCGGAGCGGGCGGCCGTGCAACTCAACGACACGCACCCCTCGATCGCGGTGGCCGAGTTGATGCGGCTGCTGATCGACGAGCGTGAGCTGGACTGGGACGAAGCTTGGCGGATCACCGTCGAGACCCTGGCCTACACCAACCACACCCTGCTGCCCGAGGCGCTGGAGACCTGGCCGCTGGGGATGTTCGAGCGGTTCCTACCGCGGCACCTGGAGATCATCTACGAGATCAACCGCCGGTTCCTCGACGAGGTCCGCGCCAAGTTCCCCGGCGACGAGGACCGGGTCCGCCGGATGTCCATCATCGGTGAGGACGGCGGCCGTCGGGTCCGGATGGCGAATCTGGCCACCGTCGGCAGTCACGCCGTGAACGGGGTCGCCGCGCTGCACTCCGAGTTGCTGAAAACCACTGTGCTGAAAGACTTTTACGACCTGTGGCCGGAGCGGTTTAGCAACAAGACCAACGGGGTGACGCCACGCCGCTTCGTCGGGCTGGCCAATCCCGGCCTGCGCTCGCTGCTCGACCAGACCATCGGCGAAGGATGGCTGACGCACCTGACCGAGCTGCGCGAGTTGGAGCCGCTGGCCGGCGATACGGCGTTCCAGGCCCGCTGGCGCGCGGTCAAGCGGGCCAACAAGGCGCGGCTGGCCGACCTGGTGCGGGCGACGAGCGGGGTGGAGCTCAACCCGGACTGGTTGTTCGACATCCAGGTGAAGCGGATCCACGAGTACAAGCGTCAGCACCTAAACGCGCTGCACATCGTGTCGCTGTACAACCGGCTCAAGGCAAACCCCGGCCTCGAGATCCCCCCGCGCGCCTTCATTTTCGGTGGTAAGGCCGCCCCTGGCTACACCATGGCGAAGCTGATCATCAAGCTGATCAACTCCGTCGGCGAGACGGTGAACACCGATCCCGACGTCAACAAGTTCATCAAGGTGGCCTACGTCCCGGACTTCAGCGTCAAGAACGCGCAGCTCATCTACCCGGCCGCCGATCTGTCCGAGCAGATCTCGACGGCGGGCAAGGAGGCCTCCGGGACCGGGAACATGAAGTTCATGATCAACGGCGCGCTCACCATCGGCACGCTCGACGGCGCGAACGTGGAGATGCGCGAGGAGGTCGGCGCCGAGAATTTCTTCCTGTTCGGCCTGACGGTGCCCGCCGTGCAGAAGCTGCTCAGCGATGGTTATCGGCCGGCGGATTACATCGCGGCCAACCCCGAGTTGGCCGGCGTGCTCGATGCCATCTCCTCGGGCCGGTTCTCGCACGGCGACACCGAGGTGTTCCGGCCGATCGTGGACAACCTCACCCACCACGACCCGTTCCTGGTCGTCGCCGACTACGCCGACTACCTGGAGTGCCAGCAAGAAGTGAGCGCCACCTGGCTCGACACCGAGGCGTGGACCCGCAAGTCGATCCTGAACTCCGCCCGCAGCGGCAAGTTCTCCTCCGACCGCTCGATCGCCGAGTACTGCGATGACATCTGGGGTGTCGGACCGGTGGCCGTCGAGGACTAACCGTCGGTGATGCCCAGCCGGTCATGCAGGGTGACCAGCGGCCGGGGCGCCCACCAGTTCCATCGGCCCATCACATGCATGAAGGCCGGCACCAGCACCAGCCGCACCAGGGTGGCGTCGACCAGCACCGCCAGGGTCAGCCCGACGCCGAACAACCGCAGGGCCGACAGCTGCGCGGCGGCCAGCGCGGCGAATGTGATCGCCATGATCAGCGCCGCCGCGGTGATCACCCGCCCGGTGTGGGCGACCCCCAGCGCGACGCTCTCGTCGTTGTCGGGGTCGGCTTGGGCTGAGCCGAGCCAGAATTCGCGGATACGGGCGATCAGGAACACCTCATAGTCCATCGAGAGCCCGAACGCGATGCAGAACAACAACACCGGCATGTTGGCCACCAGGGTGCCGGTAGCGGTGGTCCCGAAGGCGCCGAGGTGACCGTCCTGGAAGATCCAGACGATCGCACCGAACGCCGCCGACAACGAGAGCACGTTGAGCACCAACGATTTCACCGGCAGCACCACGCTGCCGGTCAGCAGGAACAGCAGCACCAGCGTGATGACCGCGATCAGGCCGAGCACCACCGGAAGCCGGGAGACGATGCCGTGCACGCTGTCCCGGTTGGTCTGCGCGGTGCCGGTGAACTCGACCGCGCGGCCGCCGGGAGTGGCCACCGCATGGAGTCGGTCGAGTTGGCTCTCCGAGCGTTCGGAGAACAGGGGTGCCGAACTCTGGACGGTGAGCAGGGTGCTCTCCCGATTCTGGCCGGTCGGGGCCGACGGCGGTCCGGCGGGCCGACCGGCGACGAACGTACCGGTGGGTGCGGACACCGAGGTGACGTCGGGCACCCGGGACAGATCCGTGGCGTAGCGGGTGATCTCGCGCCCGGACAGCCCGGCGGAGTCCGGAATCACGATCGGCACCGCGGTGGCGGCGTTGGTGGCGAAGTCACGCCGTAACTGATCCCCCACCTGATGGGCCGACGCCGAGCGCGGCAACACCCGGTCATCGGGCAATCCGGGGCGCACGCCGAGGAACGGCGCACCCATCACCAGCAGCAGCGCCACCACCGCCACGCCGATCGGCACGGCATGGCGCATCACGAATCGCGTTGCGCGATACCAGAACTGGCGATCGACCGGACGGACTTCGGGTTCGGGCCGCTTCAGCAGGCGCCGGACGAGCCGACGCACGTCCAGTGCCGCCAGCCGATCACCGAGCAGCATGATCGCCGCCGGTGTGACCACCAGCGCGGCGAGCGCCGCGAACGCCACCGTGGCGACCCCGGCGTAGGCGAACGACCGCAGGAAGTGCACCGGGAACAGGACCAGGACCGACATCGACAGCGCCACCGTCGTCGCCGAGAAGAGCACCGTGCGTCCGGCGGACTGCATGGTGGTCATGAGGGCCTGTTCCCGGTTACCGGACTCGCTCATCTCGTCGTGGAACCGGCTGAGCATCAGCAGCGTGTAGTCGATGGCCAGCGCCAGTCCCATCGCCGTGGTGAGGTTCAGCGCGAAGATCGACACGTCGGTGAACAGCGTGATCACCCGCAGCACGGCGAGCGAACCGAGAATCGCCATCACCCCGACGACCACCGGCAGTGCGGCCGCGAACAACCCGCCGAACACCCACACCAGCACCAGGAAGCTGAGCGGCACGACCAGCGACTCGGTGAACACCAGGTCGCGTTTCGACTGCTCGGTGATCTGCAGGTTCACCATGGCGGGGCCACCGGCCCGCACCACGACCGCGCCGCGGTCGTGGGCCACGTCGTCGACCAGCGACCGGGTCGTCGCCTGTTGCTGCGCCGCGTCACCGGTGATCCCGACGACGATGAGTCCCGACTTGCGATCGCGACTGGTCAGGGCCGCGGCCACCGGCGGCGGCGACGTCCACGCCGAACTCACTGCGGCCACGTGACCGGATCGGCGCAGGCGGTCGACGATGTCGATCGCCACCGCGCGGGCCTGCCGGCTGTCGAACCGGTCGGGTGCAGTGACCACGATCATCAACTCGGTGTCACCCTGGCCGAACTTCTCGGTGAGCAGCTTCGTCGCGCGGGCCGACTCGGAGTTCGGATCGGCCAGGCCGCTGGGCGACAGGCTCTTGGCCACCGGCACCCCGAACACTCCGATGACCACCATGGCCAGCGCGACGACGGCGATCACGCGGCGCGGCGCGCTGATGGTCAGCCTGGCAATTCGTCGCAGCACTTCGCGTCCTTCTCAGCCCGGGCGAACCACCGTCGCGACTATTTCGCTTCGCAATGTCCGATCGCTCGGCAGGCTTATCATGCCGTAACCCCAGTTCCCGGGAGGCCGATGCTCGTCGACAACTACCTGCGGATTCTGCATTGGGACCGGCGACTGCCGCTGAACCTCGATCTGGGACCGCTGCACCTGCACCTCTACTCCCGATCCGTGTTCTTCATGTGGGTCACGGTGGCCCTGTTGGCGGTCACCGGTGTCGCGGTGCTGGCATCGCGCAAGCCGGAGCTGATCCGGCGGTGGAGCACCTGGATGGTGATCGCACCGGCGTTCGGCATCCCGATCTGGCTCGGCAACGGACCCACCGCGGTGCTGGCGGCCATCGTGGGGGTGATCGCGGTGGCGGAATACTCCCGGCTGGCCAAGCTCGACAAGGTCGACGCGGGCCTGCTGGTTGCGCTGGCGGTGCTGTATCCGGTGGCGGCGTGGCTGCGCCCGGCCCTGCTCGGCCTCGCCCCGATCGTGATCCTGGCGTGCGCGCTGCCGTCGGTCTTCAGCAGTGACCTCGAGAACGGCGCCAGCCGCACCACATTCACCGCCTTCGGCTCGGTGTGGATCTGTTGGTCGTTGGCGCATCTGGTGTTGTTGACACCGGACGCGTACCTGGTGTGCTTCGCCGTGGCGGTCACCGACGTCGCCGCGTGGTGTGGCGGAAACGGATTGCGCCGCCTGGCCTGGGCCCGCCGGGCGTTGTCTCCGTTGAGTCCGAACAAGACGATCGGCGGTCTGGTCGGTGCGATCATCGGCGCCTTCCTGGTCCTGACGCTGTTCGGCACCATGTCGATCGGGCTGCTCATCGCGGTTGGGTTCGGCAGCGTGCTCGGCGACCTGGTCGAGTCGATGGTCAAACGTCAGGCCCAGGTCAAGGACGCCGGTTCGTGGCTACCCGGCTTCGGGGGTCTGCTCGACCGGATCGACTCGATGCTGCTGGTCCTCCCACTCGCCTACCTGCTGCGATGACACCCGGGGAAAGTGATGCGGGTGCGCGGCCGTCGCCGATCTGGTCGGCGGTCGCCCGGCTGGTCGCCAGTCGGTACGGCCTGGCGCTGGCCTTCGGGTGGGGGTTCGCCGAGGCGCTGAGCTGGTTCATCGTCGCCGAGATGGCGTTGATCCTGTTCGCCGCCGCGGTCCCGCGACGGGTCATGCCCTGGGCCGCGGCGGTGATCGCCGGCTCGGTGCTCGGGGTACTGCTGAACGCGTGGCTGGTGACCCGCGGCGTTGTGGCGCCGGCGCCGCTGACCACGCCGCGGATGGCGGCGCAGGCATTCGGCCAACTCGCCGCCGGGCCGAGCGCGATGATGCATCAGGCGCTGTCGGGCATCCCGGTCAAGGTATACGCCCGGGCCGCCGGTCTGCACGGCATCGACTTCTGGCATCTGGCCGGCTGGACGCTGCTGGAGCGCGGGCTGCGCATCTCGACGGTTGGGCTGGTGGTCACGCTGCTGTCAAAGTTGTTGCACCCGTGGCTACGTCGCCATTACGGGCTCTACCTGATCGTGGCTTCGACGCTGTTCGCCGGGGGGCTGTCCGCGGTGATCGCCGCGTGGTCCTGAGTCACGCCGCGGCCGGCAGTTCGGCCGTTTCCGGCCGGTGGCCGTCCCGCAGGGCGATGATCTCGTCGCGCAGGTCCGCAGCCGAGACGCGGCCGGGATCGACCGGTTCGCCGATCCGGACCTGCATCGGGGCCCGGCGGTAGCGGCCACCCTTGGGCAGCACATCGGCGGTGCCCGTCACGGCGACCGGCACCAGCGGCACCCCGCAGTCCCGCGCCAATCTAACTGCGCCCGAATGGAACTCGCCGATCTGCCCGGTGGTCGAGCGGGTGCCCTCCGGGTAGATCACGACGCAGCGACCGGCCTTCAAGGCCGGGCCGGCCGCGGCCAGCAGGCCGGCATAGGCGCCGCCCCCGTGGCGGGACACCGGCAGCACCCCGGCCAGCGAGGTCGCGATGACGCGGCGCACCGGCTCGTCGAACCAATAGTCGGCGGCCGCCGCGAACACCGGCCGCGCCGTCGCAGGGAGTGCTGCCAGCAGCACGGCGGTGTCGGCGTGCGAGGAGTGGTTGGCCACCACCACGCACCCGCCCGACACCTGCAGTTCGCCGGTCACGGTCAACCCGCCCGTGACCTTGCACGCCACCCGCCAGGCCCAGCGGCGCAGCCTGCACGCGATGCGTCCCGAGGTTCCTGCGGCCGTGGACAGCGGCAGGTCGGGCACCGCGATCAGGGTGGCGGTAGCGCTCATGACGTGCTCCTCGAGTGGTGTCGCGGCCCCCAGCGGGTCGCGGTTATCGGTAGGAGCCGGAAGGCCGGGCTTTCGTGACGCTTTTTTCCGCTGAGCTTTGGAGTGGCTGGGGTGTGCTCCCCGAATACCAGCCGGCGCGCGGTGATCACGATGGCGGTGACCAGGGCGATCAGCCCTGCCAGCGCGATCAGCGCGCGGCTGTGGCGAGCTGCGGCGACCGGACGCTCGGTGGAGACGGCACGCAGTGCGGGCCGCGCCGGCGTCTCCTCGACCGGGCTCGCCGGAATCAGCCCGATGCAGCGCAGGGTCCGCGCCCGCAGCCAGTCGGGGGCCGGGATGAACACCGGCGGGCTGCCCAGCAGTGCCTCCGGCGTGACGAGCCGTCGACGCTCCGCCTCGCAGGTCGGGCAGGATTCGATATGGCGGATGAAGCGTTTGCGCATCAGGGCGGTGATGTCGCCGTCCCAGCCATCGAGGATCGTCGCCAGTTCGGGGCAGCGGTCCGGATTGCCACGGACGCCGCGGGCGACCAGCAGTGCGCCCAGCGACCATTCGATGAGCCGGCGCACCCGGACCGCCATGGTGCGCGCCTGCGCCAGGCTGACCTCCAGGGCCTCGGCGAGATCTAGGCCATCCAGGCCGTGCCGATACGCCAACTCCAGGACTGCGCGATCACCGTCGGACAGCCCACCGTGAGCCTCGGCGATCAAATCGGCGAGTCCGAGGCGAGCGGCCAAGGTATCGGGTCCCGAGTCCTGACAGGCCATTTCTGGCACCTCCCCATGGGTATGGGCGGCCTGGAGCGGCCACCGTCATAGGTAGGAGCGGCGACGGACGCCGATCGTGACAACTTTTTGAAAAACCGTCACGCGGGGTGGTGCTCGTCACTCCTACCGATGAACGCGACCCATCGGGGGCCGCGACACCACTCGAGGAGCACGTCATGAGCATCACCACCGCTACTGGCGCAGTGCCCACGCCGCCGCTGCGCAACAACACCTTCGGCCGGCTGGCTCCTCGGCGGTGCCGCAGCAGCTATCGGTTGCCGTCGCCGGCCACGGCGCCGGTCGGTGATCGGCGTCCGGCCGTCGCCAAGACTGCGGTGACCCCGCCGAAACCCCGGCGGGGCGCCGGGCTCTACGCGCTCAAGCCCTGGTTCACCAGGCGCCTGACCCCCGTGGTCGATGCCGCCGTGTCCCGGGGAGTGTCGCCGGACGTGTTCACCGCGGCCGGGGTGGTTGCGGCGGGTTTCGGCGGCGCGGCCGTCGCTATGGGCTGGTGGCCGCTGGCGGCGATCTTCATGGTGTTGCGCCTGGCCGGGGCCAACCTCGACGGTGCGGTCGCGCGGGCCACCGGCCGCAGCAGGCCGTGGGGATTCGTGCTCAACGAAGTCGGCGACCGTGCCGCGGACCTGTTGGCCTTCGCCGGCCTGGCGGTGTGGGCGGCGCGGCAGAGCGGCCCGGGCCTGCACTGGTTGTCCTGGCCGGTGATCATGGTGCTGGTGGCCGCGTTGGCCGCCACCCTGCCCACCTTCGCCGCGCTGGCCGCGGCCGGCGCCGGGGCCACCCGGAGCAACGGCGGCCCGCTGGGCAAGACCGAACGCTGCCTGATCGTCGTGCTGGCGACCGCGTTCCCGGTGATCCTGCCGGTGGTGTCGATGCAGACCATCAACGGTTCGTTGATCACCACGGTGCTGCGACTTCGGGCCGCACGCCGCGAGTTGGCGGGCGAGCCGGTCGCCGAGCGACAGCCGACCTCGGATGTGGTCGAGCGGCTGCTCACCGCCACGTCGGGATTCGCCGCCGTGCCGGCGTGAGCAACCGAGCGGGTTACTGAACCTTGTAGATCCAGATCAGGTTCGAGGTCAATTCCCCGGTATCGGTCCACTTGTACTTGCGCGCGAGGCCCTGGCCGTTATACCCGGCGACGAAGTCGCGCAGCGCCGGACGGGTCACCGCGCCGGAATCGATGCCCTGCAACAGAATCGTGGCGGCGTCATAGGCCTCGACGCTGTAGGTGCCCGGCGCCTGACCGAACTTCTTGGTGTACGCGTCGACGAAGGCGTCCGGGGCGGGGCCGCACGGGCAGGACACCACGGCATCCTTGGCGGCCGCCCCGGCGGCCTTGACGAACTGCGGATCTTTGAGTCCGTCAGGCCCGACGAACCAGCCCTTGAAACCGGCCTGGCGCAGCTGGTCCACCAGCAGCGCGCCTTCGGTGTAGTAGGCGGCGTAGGCCACCGCGTCGGGTGACTGACCCATGATCTGGGTCACCGCGGCCGAGAAGTCCTTGTCGCCCTTCTTGATCGAGATGGTGCATGCCGAATCGGAAATCGACCCGAGGGTGTCGGCGATCGCCGCGGCCTGACCCTTGCCGGCGTCGGTGCTGTCGTCGACCACGCACACCTTCTTCACGCCGAGGGTGTTCCTCATGTAGTTGGCCAGTGACGGACCCTGCACGCCGTCACTCGACAGCCCGCGGAAGAAGGTCTTCCAACCCCGTTCGGAGAGGCTGACATTGGTGGCCGACGGCGTGATCGCCACCAGGCCGGCCTGATCGAAAATTGCGCCCGTCGCCTTGGTCTCCCCCGACCATGTCGGACCGACGAGTCCGATGATCGACTCGTCGTTGACGATCTGGGGCGCGACGGCGGTGGCCTTCTGCGGGTCACCCTCGGTGTCGAAGGTCTTGAGCTGGACCTGGCAGCCGGGGTTGGCCGCATTGTGCTGATCGACGGCCAGCTGGGCACCGTCCTGGACGTTCGTGCCGAAGGGGGTGTCCGCTCCGGTCAGCGGACCTGCCATCGCCAGCGACACCGGCGGGCAGGTGGCCTTGCCGTCGCCCGCCGGGTTGACCGGGGCGGCACCGGACTCCAGCTTGACCTCGGCGCCGTTCTGGTCGA
This sequence comes from uncultured Mycobacterium sp., assembly GCA_964535335.1. Lineage (GTDB taxonomy): Bacteria > Actinomycetota > Actinomycetes > Mycobacteriales > Mycobacteriaceae > Mycobacterium. The sequence goes on along the minus strand of CAZHUU010000014.1, from coordinate 21,734 downwards.
CGGGCTTCTGCGGGACGATCTTCAGCGCAACATTGTCGGGCGTCGCGGCGTTCTGGGTACAGCCGACGGCGCCGATGGCGATGAGGGCCGCCGCGGCGGCGAGGGCGATTCGGTTGGGGCGGTCCACGTCACTCCTGTGGTCAGCGGCATGCGGGCGGCTAAGGCTACTACGGGGACTGCAGCACCACGGCCAAGAGCGTCCGCTATTCCGATTGGCGGAAGTACGGTTCAACCGTGCCGCTGAGCTTGATGACCATCGGATTTCCGCGGCGATCCCTGGCGGTGGGAACTTCAACGCGCACCCAACCCTCGGCGACGTTGTATTCGTGAACGTTGTTCTTCTCGACGCCGTTGAAGCGAACACCCACGTCGCGACGGAGCGCCTCTTCGCTGAAGAAAGGGCTGCGCGGATCGATGGACAGGTGATTCGGTGGAACTTCTGCGATCTGATCCTCGGACATGGTGGCCTTCGTTATTCCTGCGTCGGGTTCCTGGCTTGGTCATCCGAGAACTTACGCGACCCGACACCATGAACCAGATTCTCAGTACGCCCGCGGCTGCTGCGCGCCTACAGTCAGCGCATGCGGAAACTGCCTCTCGTGGTGGCCGCGATGTTGTTGTGTGCTTGCGCCCGGACCGGGGTCACCGACGATGCCTCAACCGTGGCGTCCGCCGGTGCGTCTCTTTCCACATCTTCCACCGCCATCGCCACCGTCGACCAGGCGACCCGCAGCGTCACGGTGTTGGAGCACGCCATCCAGAAGAGCAAGCCGGGTTGTTCGGCGGCGGTGGGCATCGCCGGGAAGGTGGTCTGGTCGGGCGCGCGAGGCGTCGCCGATCTGGACTCCGGGACTGAGATCACCACTGACACGGCATTCGATATCGCCTCGGTGTCCAAACAGTTCACGGCCACGGCGACCCTGCTCCTGGCCGAGGCCGGAAAACTATCGCTGGGCGACCCGCTGGCCGACTACGTGCCCCGGCTCCCCGCATGGTCGCGAACGGTGACAATCGGCGAGTTGATTCACCAGACCAGCGGTATCCCGGATTACGTCGGTCTGCTCTACGACGCGGGGTATCAGGACGGCGATCGCACGACCAACGCCGACGCATTGAAGGCTCTGGCGGAGGTGCGGGAATTGGAGTTCGAACCCGGGGCCCGGTGGAACTACTCCAACTCCAACTACCTGCTGCTCGGCACAGTCGTCGAAGCGGTATCTGACACATCGCTTCCCGACTTTCTCAGCGCCGAGATTTTCACACCTCTGGGCCTCGACATGGTGCTGGATCCGGCTAGGCCGGTGCCGACGCTGGCCGTTTCCTACACGGGGGACGACGGCAGCTACGCGGTCGCCCGCTCCGCCTGGGAGCAGACCGGTGACGGCTCCATCCAGACCACGCCGAGCCAGCTCGTGATCTGGGCCGATAACTATCGCACCGGCGCAGTGGGCGGCCCCGAGTTGCTCGCCGCGCAGGTGGACGGTGCCGTGGAGACCGGCGCGGAAACAGGTGAGCGCTACGGCGCCGGAATCTTCGTCGGGATCGACGGGACACTCGAGCATGACGGCTCGTGGGGCGGATTCCTCACGTATTTCGCCGTCAGCGCCTATCGGTCCCACTCGGTGGCCGTCAGCTGCAACACCGATCATCAGGACCCGACCGCCATCGCCGGCGAGCTGGTAGAAATCTGGCGCTGACCCGCTCGGTCGTCGGCGTCAATCGGGGTCATGGCAGAGCGAACAGAACCAGGCACACCCCGGTGACGAGTATCGCCGCGCCGGCAAGCCAGCGTCCGAGGTCATCGCCGGGTGGCGGCGGGTCCGCTGCGAAAAGTTCGACACCGGCCACGATAACGCCGGGGATGGCGAGAAGTACGAAGGCATTCAGCGCCGGCTCGGCAGATTGCCCCACCGCGTGCGAGACCAGCGAAGCGACTCCGACACCCACCACAAGCATGATCACGAGTCTGGTGATGCCACGGGGAAGCACGCGGTGCAGGTGAGCCGACTTCGGGAACCGCTCTTTGAACACCGACATCAGTTGCGGCAGCAGGAACAGGAAGCCGCCGAGCCACAACTGCCAGTGGACCCCGAGAAATGCGCTTGCGATGAACAGCAACACACCTGTTCGCAGGGTGGCGCCGGCTACGCGCTGTGCCGGTATTGGTTGCGGCATTGTTGCCGGCTGGACCTGGGTGAGCCGTAGCGGATACCACCGCGCGGTCGCCGCTTCGAGCATTACCCGAAGCGCGCAGGCGGTCAATATGGTCAAAGCGGCTGTGTTGGCGTGAGCCGCGACGGATAGCGGCCTTCCGGCCATGCTCGGCAAGGCGATGATCAACTTTTGGATGAGCCAGGCACCGATCAACGATGCGATCACCAAGTCCCCGAGCCAGGTTCTCCATTCGGCGGCACTTTGGGCTGCAGCCCGACGCAGCGGCCGTGCCGATCCTGCTATCAGTGGCACCGCGAACCAAATCACCGCGAGCCCGAGCATCGTCCTGACTTCGCCCACTGAACTCAGGTTGCCGGACACTGCGACTCCGGCGACAAAGACAGCGACCGCCAGGAAACCCGCCATCGCGTCGAACACACCCAGGACGGCAACGGACAGCAGGATTGCGACTCCCGGGGGCGCCGACGTGGCTCCGCTGGACTGCAGGGCCGCGACGCCCAGCAACAGCCCGATGGCGGGTAACACGAGTGCGCCGGAACCGAGAATCGCACGCAGCGAGGATCCGTCGACGGCGATGCGGGCCATCACCGCCGAGAAGCGCGCCAGCTTGACGGGAAGCGCATAAAGGGCGGCATCGACGCGCCGCGTCCCCGGCCATCGCCAAGACCGGGAGCCGTCACCGATGCCCGCGACGAGCTGAGCGGAGGCTGTCGCGTCCAGCTTGCTGCTGGACAGACTTCCGGCGGATGCGATGTTGTAGGGGATCTTGGCCGGGAGTCTCTTGCCGGGGAGAGCCAGGCCACCACAACCGACCAGCGCCGCCTGTCCTCCGAGCAGCATGGCGGCCAGAGCGAAAAGCGTCACCTGCAGACTGATCACGGCGGGCGAGGCGAGGAGCTGCTCGACGAACGCTGATGGAGCTTCGACGGGGCGCGATGCCGGTCCTGCTATCGGTGCACTGAGGCTCGAGACCAGCGGCGGCGCGTCGCGGATCGGCCGCCTCGCGTTGGCCGGTCTGGTGCGGAGTTGGCGCCCGTCCCAACGGCGTTGCATTGCCGGGCCGTCGGCGGTCGGCCCAGAGGCCTTGACGATGGTGGTGTTCGCGCTGAGTACCGCTGCCTGCACCTGAGCTGCCGCCGGTTGATCGACCAGGTAACCACCCGCCTGAGCTGCGTTCGGCGTCGGCGCCTCGACCGGACTGATCGGCACGGTGACCATGACCACGGCCCGATCCGATTCGCCCACTACATAGACGGGGAAGGTGTCGGTGGTGGCGCCGGTGACGGCCGCGTTGGGCGCGCCGGCGGCCTGCCGGGCCTCAGCGGACGGGGTGTAGATGAAGGTTCCGTCGGGGTTGACGACCACAGAACCCTTGGATGTGGTGGTGCTGCCTCGGTAGCTGACGACGCCGACGCCGGGGTCCACCGAGGTTGCGCCGCTCACCGCTCCACTGCTGTCAGGTGCGCCGAGCGCATAGGCCGGATGGATGCCCTGCGGATCGGCGTTGGGTGCGATCGGCACCATCACGGGGATCTGCTCGACGGTGCCGTCGAGGTTGTCAGTCGTGACGGTGAACGAGTCTTCTGTAGGTCCACCGCTTGCGGCAGCGACCTGTGACGCGCCGTAGGGGCGGTAGGCCAGGGTGCCGTCAGCATTGTCCGTGACGAATCCGTATGACGGCGCGACGGTCAGGCTGAAGACCGGCGGAGTGCTCGCAGCGTTGGGAACCGAGGGCGTCACAATGACCGTGCCGTCCGGTGCGGGCTCGCTGACCGCGTAGGTCGAGTCGAACAGGGCGGGAGTAGCAGCGGCACTCAGTAGAGCGGTCGGGGCGGAGTCGAGCGGTTGGATGGACTGCAAAGATATGGCTTGAGTCGAGGCGCGGAGGACGAGCGGCCCGTCCTGCCGGCGCGCATAGGCCAGCAACGCCTCGAATACCGGCGGTTGGGTCGGATCCGGTGAGGGCTGTGTTACGTCGTTGGCGACCATCATGGCGGTCATCGTCGGAGCCGCTAGGGCCGACATCTCCGAGCTCGGCTGTGCAATAGCCGGCTGGTCGGTGGTGGGAACTCCCGAGGAAGGAGTGGCCCTCTCGGCCGCTGACTGCGACGGTGTCGACTGTTGCGGGTCGGATAGCTTCGCGTCACCACCCGCTGGGGCGGTGTTGCTGAACCGGGAAGCATCTTGTTGCGGTCTGGGGTGCGTTGTAGCGGCGTCCTCGTCGTTCGGTCGGCGACTGTCGCCGACCACCGACGGTGTCACTACCGGAGCGGGCGACCCCCGCGGGCTGTTCGATCGAATAGTGCCGGGCGAGGGGCGAATCCGAGAATCGGGCGGCGTAGCCTCGGCAGTCGGCATGGTGATCGGAGTGATCCGACCAGCCACGAGATCGGCGCTTGCGGCCGGGGTCGCAAGCGGCGCCTGCCTTTTCGTGCTCGGCTCTAAGTGCGCTGTCGTCGACGGGGTGTCGGCCGGAACGGCTGGATCGCCCTTGCCGATGGAGCCTTTATCTTGGTCGCGCCGCCTTCCCGACGCCGCCTCCGGGCCGTCCCGGCGGCCTTCCCCTGCAGCCGATGAAGGCGCTGTGGCTGATTGGCGCGACGACTGCGGGTGATCGTGTTCGGCTGATTGGCGCGACGACTGCGGGTGATCGTGTTCGGCTGAGTGCGTGTCCGACGAAGCGTCCGACTCGTCTGCCCACGCACGACCGGACGTCACGACAGTCGCCAGGCTCACGGCCACGGCGATGGCCGCGGCTTGGCAAACCCGATCCACGTGGCGCCCTCCCCGATGTCCGAATCGGGGCCACTAGGTGTCACACCTCCGATTGACGGCATCGTAATTTAAACAGGCCGACGTTCAAAATTAGCCATTAGCCGCCATGTCGACAGTTCAGCGTTAGCTGGATGAAGAGATAGCGGTCTGTTGCGCATGCGATACAACCCCGATTTGCCAGACCATTTTGTCACCAAGTGCAGGAATGAGCTGATCATGAGGGACAATCAGCGTTTGCCGATGAGGGCACACCGATGTTCGCTGGACATACGGGATTCTTGAAAGACTTGTTCACCCATCGCAACACCGTCCTAGGTCGCGTGGCCCGGGCCGAGCGATTTCTCCCGGCGACTCTGGAAGACAGCACCATTGACGTCGCCGCGGCCCTGGAACTAGACGCCTGGTTGAACTAGAACCGGCCGAACAACGGAGTTGTCGAACACAGCAGGGCCGCCCCTTCGGCCCCTGCTTGTTGTAAAGCGATGGCGGGACCACTTACCACAACCCCTGCCTGATCGGAGCCGCGAACGACTCTTGGCAACGAAATTAGTCGTCGGAAACGTCGTCAAACGGGGTCCGCTGGAGACGGCAAATCGCCGCCTTTCCTGGTGGAGCTAAGGGGACTCGAACCCCTGTGACAACCTGCGGAAACAGGCCCTGAGCTGGGACGAATGTGCTTCTGCGTTGTTACGCGTGGTCTCCGCGTGCTGCGGATATGCGGCAGCGTGTTACGCGACGTAACAGTGCTGGCACCCCATAATCAGTCAGCGAGGCCTGGATGCACGATCGCGAGAGCATTGACGGAGGAGGGTTGTGACTGCGCAGGAGGGCTGGTACCCCGATCCCGTCCTTGACGGGGTCGACCGCTGGTGGGACGGGACCAAATGGACAGAACGCCTGAGAAATACGCCCGAAGATGTGCACGTAGCAGGAGAAGTCTTGCCAGACGCCGGCTGGTACCCCGACCCGGAGTTGAAGAAAATCGATCGCTGGTGGGATGGCACGAGTTGGACGAATTCGAGGCGCAACAGCCCACCAGGTTAGTTTCGCGTCGCATCCGATATCTGAGTAGCACTCAATCCCAAGGTGTGTCATTCCAGGCGACGATTGCGAGGATCCGGCGGAGGAAGATCATCCAAACGAAACGTAGGGGCAACCATAACCTGGGGGCTGCTCGATAGCCTTCTCTGGGCGCGCGCCATCATGCTTGCGAGGAATCGATCGTGACGACGCCGGCCGAACCAGACTCCGCCCAATGCTACGGCTAGGTAGATCAGGCTGACAACGACGATCCCTGGAACCATCTGGCGAGTCAGGGTGGAAACCAGCCAGTTTGTCAGGAATCGGAAGACAACCACCAAGGTGACAGCCACGGATGTCCAGAGGTACGGATGGTCACCGAAGTAGTGCGAGGCGTATGCGGATATCAAGAAAGTGACTGGCAAGACGACCAGAAGCAAGGAAATTCCAAAAGCGGCAATGACAAGCTTCGAATGCAGCCCAGTCACTAGAGCAACCACGTTCCCTGCGATGACTGCGATGGCACCGCCGATCGTGTCGAGGAGGAAAAGAGCCGCCGCGAGCATTATTACGACCAAGCCAATGGGGCGGTCAAGATGGCCCTGCTGGAGCCGCGCCACATCTATAGATTTGTCACGTCGGCGACTAGCCACGTGGTACCCGATAGCAGACGGAAGACCGCCTGCAAGGGCGACGACGGCAGTCTGGACGGGCATGGGCGCGTTGACAACAGCGACCAAAATCCCAGTTCCCACAACCGCGCCCAGCGACACCACGATGCCGACGACGGAGTGTTCGTCCAGCCTTGTGCCTATGTCGTCGGCCACCGCCAGCATCCTCCCTGCAGGCCTAGATCGTTCGCGAGAATGATAGAGCCGGCAAGTAATGGCCGAAGCCTAAATTTGTGCGCCGGGGCCTCCAACTTGTCGCGGGAAGTTGTCGAACGAATTGTCGGATCGGTTGCGAATCCAGCTTTGTCCGGACCGTGGGACCCGCACCCATCTGGCGCTACGCACGGTGAATCGACCACTTTGGACAGCTGACCACCAATCCAACCGCCTTGGCGCAAGAGCATTAACTATCCCTGCCGTACTATCCCCACGGCGAGGGCGATGCGCCTTGCACTGATCCCGGGAATCGGGTCAATCTCCGTCATGTACCCCTTCGGAGTTCCGGCATGGAAAGCTTGGGCCAGGGCGGAGCGACAGAAGTAAGTCTACGTCGAGTCTGGCTCCTCGATTCGATTAGCGAGGGTATCCAATTTGGCTTGCGCATCCCTCAAACGGGCGGCTTCGATTCTTCTCTTCGACATTTTCTTCTGATCAGCCTCAACGGTATCCAAGAAACGTAGATTGGCAGTATCAATTGCTGCGTCGATTGCCGCGATCACTTCTGCTACCGCCGCAGGATTCTCTGCACTTGTGGCGACTCCGCCTTGGGCAACCTCGCCAAACTTCACCTTTATGTTTCGTTCCATGAGCACTTGTGAGAAGCACGCCCACCAACGTGGATCTGGTGCAATTGGCTGGATGCTCAGTTGAATCATCACTTCGTCACGCTCGGGGTGTTCTCGCCAAAGTTTGGGCTTCCCCGCCCGCGAGACCAGTTCCGGATCATTCCATGCCCTAGGTTGTTTGGCGTTCGGCTTCGACTCGGGATTGGCCGGCTTGGTGGTTGCCGGAGGTGGAGGCTTTTCTATGGCACCGTCGAGATCAGGGAACGTGAGCTTAGGCGGATACTCGCTGTAAAGGCTTGCTGGATCGTCGGTGAACCGATGCCTAGCGGATTCGTCGTCGATATGCAGCGATGTTGAATCTGCCAAGGGGGCCTTGTGCAGCCGCAGCTTTCTACTCTGAACGATCCTGGCGATTAGCCACACTGCGGCAATGATTGACGCTAGCGATAGTAAAATCTTCCAGTAATGAATGACCGCCGCGACCAGCAAGACGAGGAAAAAAAGGAACAGTAGTATCGGGTGTCCGTCACTCCCACCATTGCCATTTGCGCTGGCTCTGCGTCGGCGCTTTCCGGTTCCGGCACGGTAATATAAGCCATTTCGGCCTGCGTGCACGTAACCGCCACGCGGTCCCGACCCAACGCGCAAACCTCTGACGCCAGCACTGAAGCCCACACCGTGCTTGCTCAGGTTCATCCGGAACGGGCCGGACCGGAAACTCTTGCGAATGTAGAAGCCCACTGCCCAATCCCTAACCAGTCGATAAGAGTCGGGGTCTGCTCGTCAGGAGTGTTCGAACACCGCGATCGACGGTCTTCCCGCCGGCACGTGACGCAATTCTGAGGTGGCTTCGAAGGAAGGTAGCCATCTGTCTACGCTAATCGCAAACCCCGGTAGAGCAAGAGGCTTAAGTCATCTCAGCATGGGTCAAGCCGTGGGCGTGACGATGGACGATGGATTCGGGTCAAAGGTCCCTATTCGGAGATCAGCCGAACTGTGCAACATCCTGACTATTGGGCATCCACATCGGAGTTACCAAGGGGGACAACGTGCTCAAAAAATTCGCCGTCATTGGCATGCTATTTGTAGTCGCTCCAGTCGGAAGCGCGAACGCTGACCCGGCTGGCGCAACACCCAACGACGAGCACAACTCATACGCTGTCTGCAGCGCCTTGAATGCCAACCCCACCACAGCAGGTCTGCGAGGCATCATGTTGCAGATGGCCGGAGATTTGGTCCAGCAAGAGGGCGACCCTGGCGTCAAGGACGACGTTATCGATGCCGTTGCGTACGCAGTCCTCTATACCTGTCCCCAATATGGGTACGTTCTACGCAACGCGGTGGAAAGCAGTGCGTGAGGCAGAGATCGGGCAACTCCATTGCCTGTGCGAAGCGACCCGCGCACGCTTGCGTTGCAGCTCGCGGAGTTCCATCACTGCGGAATAGCGAACTAGTGTCGCCTGCCGTCACGTGTTCTTGTCGCAGTAATCCCTAATTGCATCCTCAAGCTTGCTGTCGACCGACACCCCCGCCGCTCGTGCTTCCTGCTTCTGCTCGGCCACGCACTGTTTGTAGGCATCGCTTTCCCAGGGCCTCGTGCTCAACATCAGGATCGCGATCACGGCAAGCACCACAAAAATCGCAATGAGCCAGGGTTTGAGATTGGTGCCTGAAACTTGCCCGATCGGAGGCGCCGGTCGGGTTGCGGTCCACTGGACACCATCCCAATAACGCTGTCCTCCGCTCCCCGACGGATCGGGATACCAGCCAGGGGTCGCTTGCGCTGGTGTCGTGTGGGGGCGCGACGTCGGATGGCTTCGCCGTCCGACGTTGGCGTCGATGACTTGAGTACCGTCGGCTGGTGGTGCCGACATCTCTGCATTGCGGGTCCAGGAACGATTAGCCGCTCGCACAGACTGGTCTGGATGCCACCCCGGGCCGACCGTCCGTGAAGTTGGTGCAATTCCTCGCTGAGTTGCCGGCCGAGTAGCCGTCCACCGTGCGCCGTCCCAGTAGGACTCGCTCAACTTGTCGCCGTAAGGGTTCGGATACCACCCCGGTGCCGCCATTGACACCCCCTGAGTTTCGACTTGCTTGCAGCACAGCGTGTAGGTTATTTGACGCTGCCGTCGCACGCCCAGGAACTCCACGTATTTGTTGTTGGACAGCGACCGCGCGCCATGGGGAAGATAGTCATTCGCAGGCGCTCCGACCCCAACGCGCTGCCCTCAAGGGCCCGGATCCTGGAACAACCAGGCTCGTGGACTTGGCATCCATGGCTTTGAACGCGCCGATAGGATCCTGCCATGACGTTGGAGCCAGGCGAGATGTTCGCCGGATACACCATCGTCGCCCTAATCGGCGCTGGCGGAATGGGCGAGGTTTACCTCGCCGAACACCCGCGCCTACCACGTCGCGACGCCCTCAAGATCCTCTCCAATGCGATCTCAGCCGATCGCGTGTTCCAAGATCGCTTCATTAGGGAAGCCGATCTTGCGGCGCGGCTGTGGCATCCCAACCTTGTTGCGGTTCACGACCGAGGCGAAGCCGACGGGCGTTTGTGGATTGCGATGGACTATGTCGAGGGACTCGATGCCGGCGAGCTACTCGCCGAACGCTACCCCGCTGGGATGCCAGTAAACGATGCGGTCGCGATCATTACTGCTGTCGCCGATGCCTTGGACTACGCCCATAAGCAAGGGCTGATCCACCGCGATGTGAAACCATCGAATATCCTGCTCACGCATCCTGATGACGACGGTCGGCGCCGAATCTTACTTTCCGACTTCGGAATCGCCCGGACTGCGGGTGAGGTGAGCGGTTTGACGGCCACCAACATGACCGTGGGCACGGTCTCTTACAGCGCCCCGGAACAGCTCCTTGGACTCGACGTCAACGGCCGCGCCGATCAATACGCTCTGGCAGCCACCGCCTATCAGCTGCTGACCGGCGCGCACCTATTCTCCGATTCCAATCCTGCCGTTGTAATCGGTCGGCATCTGAGCCTCGAGCCTCCGTCGCCGTCGCTGATGCGTCCGGAGTTGGCGCCGTTTGACGCGCCGTTCGCCCGAGCACTGGCCAAGAGCCCGGATGATCGCTTCCCCCGCTGCCAGGACTTCGCCCGCGCGCTAGCTGAGGCGTCAAACGACATCGTAGGGGCAGCCGTGAACGTATCGCCGAGTACAGCGACCCAGCCGGCGCCGCTCCCATCAGCTGAGCTTGCGGCAGCCGCGGCCCAGACACAGTCGGCCCAGATTTCCCAGGGTGACTATGCGCTTGCAGCAGCCGAGACTCAGCTCGCGCCGGTGCCCGCCCCTCCCGCCAACGGTGACCGGAATAGGTTGTCTGGACGGGCACCTTGGCTGCTCGCAGCACTCGCAACTTTCGCGATCGTTGGGCTTGTCATCGGCGCGATCTTTGCCTTGCGCCCTAGTGGGTCGAGTGGGACTCGACCCACTGTGTCAATAGGCAGCGACTCCCCGACCGCTACTGCCTCACCGCCGCCGGCGATCGCATTACCTCCGGCGATCGCCAACTCGGGCACATTGCGGGTAGGCACCAATGTTCCGTATGCGCCTTCAGAATTCCTCGACTCCCAACATCGAGTCGTCGGCTCGGACATCGATCTGATGAACGCGATCGCCCAAGAGGTGGGGCTTACGACACAACTCGAAGAATTCGATTTCGCCAGACTGATCCCGGCTGTCCAACAAAACCAAATCGATGTAGCCATCTCGGCCTTCACCGACACCCGAGAGCGCGAGGCGGTGGCCGATTTCATCGACTACTACTCCGCCGGAACCCAGTGGGCTCAACTAGCAGGAAGACCAGGACCGCTGATCGACCCCGACAATGCGTGTGGCCTCACAGTGGCGGTGCAGGCGACCACTACCCAAGAGACCGATGAACTGCCCGCCCGCAACAAGAAATGCGAGGAGGCCGGCAAACCCTCGATCAACATACTGAAATTCGAGGGACAGGACGCCGCCACAAACGCCGTCATCCTGGGGCAAGCCGACGCTATCAGCGCAGACTCCACGGTGACCGAATACGGCGTCAAAATAAGCAACGGTCGACTCATCACAGCCGGACCCATAATGGACGCCGCCCCTCAGGGATTCGTCGTAGCCAAAGGCAGTGCACTCGGACCAGCACTACAACAGGCCCTCCAACGCTTGATCGACTCTGGCAAGTACACCCAGATCTTGGACAGGTGGGGACTCGGACAAGGCGCCGTCACGACCGCCCGAATGAACGGTGCCGTTTACTGACCGAATAGATGACGGAATTGGCTACGCGACGGGGTCAAGGCCGGCCGGGGAAACAGCGCAACTCCCCAAGCGATGAGAATGCCGTCATCGGACTTCTTTACCCCCATATCGGGATGCTAATGCGTGACTGCGACAGCTCGCAGATGCCCCAGCGAAGCAGGATCGCGCTGCTAAGAACCGCTATGGTCGCCGGCTCGGCCTCATCGTCCGCTCAAGCCCCCGCAGGAGCCACCTAGGCGACGACGAAAGTCTGAACGGTTCCGGGCGACTGCCGGGTTCTGCGATTTAGATGTTGCCAAAATTTCCAAAATGGACGAAGTTGTCCAGCAAGCGCACCACCAGCGATACGCTTCCCCGACGGTAGAAGACTCTCCGCAAGATAAGCCGGGAAAGTGCGGATTTGGGGGCTGCAGCGATGACCTTCAATAGGGCGCAAGCAACTGCTTTACTGACGGTGGCGAAGCCAGGTGGAAGGCTGGATCGGCGAAGAGTTGCCAAGATGCTCACTTCGGCAGCTGCCGGAATCGTCACGGTTGCGGCTAGTACGCTAGCCGTGGCCCCAATCGCTTATGCTGACGGTGTGTTCGACATCTGTCCCTCGGGTCATACCGGGGTAATGTCCGGCACCCCAACGAGTTGCGCGTTCGCCGACAACGTCCATGACGCCTGGAACTCCCAGCAGAGCAACCCGGTAAACGCCTACAGTCCCGTGACGGGGCAGACCTACACCATGACCTGTGTACCGGGTGAGGCCACCGTCGGCAGGATCCAAGTCGATGGCTGGATCTGCTACGGCGGCAAGAACGCCCAGGTGGTGCTCTGGTGAGCCAGTGCAAGAGGTCCTGAGGACCGCCGTCCACCTTGGGACTACTCTCGGCGCAGGACTACTAACTCCTTCCTTTAGCCGCTCAGCCACTGCGATACGCCGCCGTGTCCGGAGCACGTGCCCGTCCGGTGCGTGCTGAAGGAGTAATCACCGTCCCGGCAAATCGCGGTTGCGCCAGCTGGAACACCCGATCCTGAGGGCAGCTGCTCAGGGTCTGGGATGCACTGTCCACTCGAGTTCTCGTAGTAACCGGCCCCACAGCCACCTGAGGCACCGGCCGAAGCTGGCTCCATGACGGACTGACCAAGACCGAGAACGGCTGTCGCAGCTCCAATGCCCGCGGCCATCAAAAGCCTGCGCAAAGCAACTTCCCCTCATCGTTAACGCGCGATCTCTCCCTGGCCCGCTAAAGAATAGCCCCTTCATGACGGCCAGCAAATAGCTTGACGGTCAGGTAGATTCCCCACCCGGTGGACCTTCTGACGTCCTCAAAGCCCGACAGCTCAGACCCTAGAGAATGCCGCAATCGACCCGTCACGGTCGGGTCGCCGTCCCAAGGCACATACCCGGCATCGCCACCGAACTCTGCACACGCAATTGGTATTCCACGGCGTGAAATACAGAAATAAGCCTGGCATCAGGGGCCAAGGACCCTAGCCGCCCGGCAAGGGCGGGTGCTACGAAATGTGTGGTAGGTACTTCAGGGCGTCGGCCGGCTCAGGATGTGGGCACCGACGGGACGGCCTAGGGAGGACTCTTGTGTATAGGGGATCACTGGTGCTGGCGACCCTCTGCGCGCTCGTTGCGGTAGCCATTCAGATTTCTCCGCAAGTTCACGCAGATGTGCAGGTTCCCAATCCCAATTGCCCAGTCGGCTCTTCGTGCATGGAAAGTTACTTCCAAGGACACAATCAGACGATGAACGAGTACATGTCTTCACCAAGGACTTTCGGAAGCCAGGTGGGATCAGTTGATAATCCGCAACAAGCCACTGACTACTGCCGCAACGAATTAGCGAACGCAAATCCAAGGCCGGCTTATCCGCGTAGCTTTCTGGGGGGTTGCTACGACACGGTCCTGGCGTACTGGGCGAATACGGGTCAAATCTCGCAACTAACCCGCGTGCAAAACTCATACCACACCTAATGCGCATTCCGGCATCGACGAGACTAAGAACCCCGCGCCCAGGATCGCTCCTGCTGACACAGTTAGGCCAAACCGTCTGCGGTCCAACCTGGACCGGTCGTGGCATGTCAGCGTAGTTCCGAACAAAAGTGGATTCGAGGCCAAATACTGTGACCGCATGTCTAGCTCATCTTTCTTCAGGGACCGAACCCGTATGGTCATCGGCGGTGTATTTATCGCGGTCTTGCTCGGTGTCGGTATCTACGCGCTCGTTGATTACAACTCACCGGCGTCGCGGTATCAACGCTGCGAGACCGAGGCCATGAAAATCGCCAACGAACAGAACGTCCCATTCGCGCTGGTAATGGCGAGCAGCGACCACGGGTGCGGCGATCCACCAGCCGGATCGTCCACTGCGTATTGGGACGGTAAACAATATGTGTCGGGGGCTAGTGGGACGAAGGGGCAGCCCTGTTCGACACCGGGTTCGCCCTGCGCGGAGTTCGCGCACGATAGCCCACCATAACTGGAGGTCACGCTGAGCCGTAGGCGGATTTTGGTGGCTCACCAATCTAGGGCCCTAGGGGTAGGGAGAGTGAAGCTTATAAGCAATGCTTGGCCGAGCCGATGCAGGAGGCGCGAGGGGCGGGTGTTTCAGTCAACAGCAAGTTTGAAGGTGCTATTAAGGACCACTGCGACAACAACACGTTGTTGCAGCAAACCCGTTTCCCATTGGCCCACTGGGGAATTGCGAGAGCAACCTGCGGGAGTACCGACTGAGGCATATCTGCATGGAAAGCCGCAATTCAGAGAGGTCAGTACCGAACTGGGAGCATCGGGTTCGGCGACAGGCTGCCCCGTCGGCCAATATCGCCATCCGTGCCAGTTCCGAGCTAGTTTGGGAGTCGAGGGACGTCTACGGACTAGACGACGGAGAGCGATATCTAGGCGGTTGTCGTACCGGGACAGGGAGCGCGTCGCGGCGACTAGCATCTGCCCATGCAGTTAGAGGTCGGGGCGTCGTTCGCCGGGTACCGGATTATTCGGCAGCTCGGCTCCGGGGGAATGGGCGAGGTCTATCTCGTGCAGCATCCCCGACTTCGCCGTCAAGAGGCACTCAAAGTTCTCCGACCCGAAATCTCCAGCGATGCCTCATTCCGAGAGCGCTTCATCCGCGAAGCGGACCTTACCGCCGGACTTCGCCACCCCCATATTGTCGCGATACACGACCGAGGCGAACACCACGGGCAGCTTTGGATCGCGATGGACTACATCGACGGCGCCGACTTGGCCTGCCAGATGGAGCAGCGATACCCCGCGGGTATGCCCATCGGTTACGTCCAACCGATCATCACCGCGGTCGCGGCCGCTCTAGATTACGCCCACCAGAACGGTCTTCTGCACCGCGACATCAAACCTGCCAATATCATCGTCGCCGGCCTCGACACCGAAGAACCGAGCGTCTTCCTTACCGATTTTGGCATCGCCCGCCCCCTCGATGACGCCACCGGCATCACCACCACCAACATGACCGTGGGTACGGTCGCCTACGCAGCGCCCGAACAACTCACCGGCGACGAGATCGATGGCCGGGCCGACCAATATGCTTTGGCCGCAACCACTTACCACCTCTTGACCGGCGTGCAGTTATTCCCTCACCCGAACCCGGCGGTCGTCATCGGCTGCCAGCTCAGCTCAACGCCCCCGAGGGTTGGCGAGCGCCGCCCCGATCTAGCTGTAGTGGACGGCCCACTGCAGACAGCGCTGGCCAAAGATCGCGATGACCGATATCCATCATGTACCACCTTCGCGCGCGCCCTAGCGCAGTCGATGCAAACAATTCAGTCGACTTCCTCTGCAGCCACTATGGCGGCGCCGCTCGAATATTCACTTCGCGAACCGAATTCGACGTCGTTACCCCGTGCTGTGCCTCTCACGCAGCACCAACCACCCAAGGCATTACCTAGGGATTCGCAGTACGAGGTCGAGCCAGAATCTCTCGCTCGGGGGCACCTCAATCTTGGACCCGCGCCAGCGCGGCGGCACCGGACCATGATCCTGGCTGCCGCAGGTGTCGCAGTCGCCGTCGTGATCAGCCTCGTCATCCTCGCGGCTACGAACCAAAGTGGACCGGTGGCGTTGCCGTTCACCAACCTCAATGAACCCAGCGGTGTCGCGGTCGACAGTAGCGGCGCGGTCTACGTGGCCGACCCCTTCAATCATCGGGTGCTGAAGCTGGCGGCGGGGTCCAGTGCGCAGATCGTGCTGCCGTTCAACGACCTACATAGACCTAGAGGTGTCGCGGTCGATGGTGGCGGCGCGGTGTACGTCGCCGACACCGATCGTGATCGGGTGCTGAAGCTGGCGGCGGGGTCAACCGCTCAGGAGGTGCTGCCGTTCAACGACCTCTTTGGGCCTCGCGGTGTCGCGGTCGATGGTGGCGGTGCGGTCTACGTGGCCGACGCAGGCCATCATCGGGTGCTGAAGCTGGCGGCGGGCTCAACCGCTCAGGAGGTGCTGCCGTTCAACGACCTTGCTGATCCCAGCGGGGTGACGGTCGACAGTAGCGGCGCAATCTACGTGACCGATCGCGAGCATGATCGGGTGCTGAAGCTGGCGGCGGGGTCCACGGCTCAGGAGGTGCTGGCGTTCACCGATCTGGTTAAGCCTGTCGGTGTAGCGGTCGACCGTAGCGGCGCGGTGTACGTGGTCAACGAAGAATGGCATGCTCGGGTAGTGAAGCTGGCGGGGGGCTCCGATAACGAACGTGCGGTGCTACCTTCCTACTGGCCGGGCATGAGCGGTTTGGCGGTCGACAAGGGCGGCGCGGTCTACGTAACTGACACGGGCGATAGTCGGGTGCTGAAGGTTCCGGCAACATGCATCGACGACCAGCCGGGGACTAGCTGGATATGTGGACATGTGAATGTGGTTAGAGGCTGGTTGGCAACGCTTGCGTGACAAATGAACGGTTGACGAGAGCCAACGTTTCGGGACGCGGGTTTGCAACTGCGGCGCACGCGACAGCTTGTTAGCCGGCTTCGCTGGATTTTGATCGCAGCCACCGCGACGCTAACTGCCGCGCGAGGGGTGCTGGATTAGCGAATTGTCTTCGGGCGGGCCATATTTACCAGGTCAACGGACGCTTACCCGCCGCCATTCTGCTCATAGCTTCTTCGCATGAGATTTTTTCGGAGCGGATATCACCTGCTAGCTCAGTGCGATACCACCAGAGAACAGTGTCGTCGCCCATCCGCTGTACGCTGCCGGGGGGAAAGTTGAGCCGCTTGGCTTCCGCAATCACGGCGTCTTGTAGCGTGTCACCCTGCCGCCAAAAGTAGAAAACTAGCGCAACATACGCGATCGTAACGACCACGAGAAAAACGACAACTAGCACGGACGTTAGAGCCAAGACAAAGATCGCCAGATAGAAGCAGATAACTGCAAATCCGAACCAACCTAGTGCCGCCAGTCCAATCCGTTCCACGGCTTAATCTAAACACGGACGTTCCGTCATCGTTGGCTACCTTGCGGCCTCAGCGTCACTCAGCACGTCAGCCTTCGAGTCGCCACGTCGGGCGCGAGCTCAGCCCCTCTTCTCGACTTTCCTACCCGGGAAGCACCAGCGCATGACCACGCGAACCCCGCTATGAGGCCACGGACGCTTGGTACTTCTTGACTTGGGCTTCGAGGACGCTGATGACCTCATCCGCGTTGGCATTGATCAAGCCGCCGCCGCCAACTTTGACTAGGACCGGCCCATCCAGTGCAAAGAACGAAAGCAGGCTGTTGCCGTCGGAAGTGATCTTGACTCCGACTGAGCCATCACCGACCTTTGGCGCGGATATCGGCGCGTAAGTCATCTTGGAGCCGTTGTATATTTCGCCGGTGCAGGTTGTGAGGGCGTCAGTCAAGGACCTAAACGATGCTCTGGCTTGATCAGCATCGGCGTACTGACGCAAACCGACTCTGAGGAGCTCGGAAGAAAGGCCGCCGCCCTTGGTGAAGCCCCGCTCCACGTAATTCTTTTCTTCGAACGCCGGCTTGTAGTCGCAGAACGTCTTGTTGGGTGTCTTTTCTTCAGGCGGATCTTGGCTGTACCCGGGGGGAAGGTCCTGCACGCCGAGGAGTGCATTGGTCAGCTCTTGCTCGGACAAGAGGCGTTCGGCAGGGGCCGCGGGGGTGGAGGTGCTGCCCGTCGCAGCGTTGGTCGTCTCACCCGAATCCGTTGCGCCACTGCTGCAAGCAGCGACTGACCAGATCAGCAAAGTCACCAGAGTTGATCGCACCGACACCGCTACTGAGCTCACTTGCCGCAACTTACCTGAATCACTTGGTTTCCGCTGTGCCCGCGCGCAGGGAATCCAACGTCCTCCTGGCTGCTTTGCTTGAGCCCGACTGCTTTCGGGTATTTATTCGCCCAGAATTCCTATCGAGGGGGCCACTTGTGGCGCAGTTTCGGAAATCAAAGAAGGTCGGCCCTTTCCGATTCACGCTGAGTCAGCGCGGCCTTTCCGCTAGCGCGGGGGCCGGTCCACTGCGATTGAGCAGAGGGTCCGACGGCAAGTTGCGACGCACCGTGCGCATTCCTGGCGCCGGCTTGTATGACACACGCATCGTTGGCGGCTCGACAGGGCGCGATCCGTCCAAACAACCTGCGTACCCGGATCCCGAGTCCCCAAGGCTCCGGCTGAATCGAGGCGTGATCGCGCCTCTAGGCATCCTCGCCGGCATTGCTCTGTTGCTGATAATCGGCAACAGCTGCGAGAGCAACAGACAGCGACCCTCGGCACCTTCCACCGTGACGAGCACGGTTACCTCCAGCGCGCCCGCCATAACCGCCACCATCACTGAAACTGCTAGCGCCGAGCCGCCACCACCTCCGATGACGGTCCCTGAGAGTGTTGGCCCGACGCCATCTGAGGCCGCCCCCCCCCCCCCCCCGCCGCCGCCCCGCCCGTACCGCAGTCGCCGTCAAGCGTCTACTACGGCAGCTGCGCGGAAGCCCGGGGGGCTGGTGCGGCACCCCTATATGTAGGTGAGCCGGGTTATCGCCGGGGTCTGGATCGGGACGGAGATGGGGTCGCCTGCGAGTGATTACCGTTCACAGAAAGCTGATCGGTCCGGGTGCAGGCCGATGTGTCAGGGCCGCCCGATATCGTCGAGGGGTGACTTTTCGTTTTTTTCGATTTACTCTGGAGCCATGACTAGCGCAGTAGTTGAACCGCGAACCGTGTTGCCTCCGGAGGCACCCGGTGGTCTAGCTGCGCTTTTGGAGGCATTAAAGGCGGACAACGCTGCCGTGTGTGATGGTGCCGGCGAGCAGGTTCTAATTCCCCCGCAGGTCAAAGAAGCCTTCTACAACGTGGCCCTCGCTATGTCCCAAGGCCGGGGTATACAGCTCGTTCCACACCAGATGAGACTAACGACGCAAGAAGCGGCAGACATTCTCAATATCTCTCGTCCAACGCTTGTGAAGCTTCTAGAGGAGGGGCGCATCCCCTACGAAAAGCCGGGGCGGCATCGCAGGATCAGCCTTGATGCCCTCTTGGCCTACCAAGAGTCCACACGGAGCAGGCGGCGCGCTGCGCTTCGGGAAGCTGCCCAGGGCTCGGCAGACGAGGTTAGTGCTCTGCTGGCAGACTGACCCGCAGCCCTATGTCATCGTTCCCGGTAGTGCTAGACGCGTGCGTGCTCGCACCGTATCCGCTTGCAAACTTTCTGTTGTGGCTCGCCGAGGAGCAGACATATCGACCGCTTTGGTCTGAGCACATCCTGCGTGAGACGCGCGGAACGATGGTCAACAGACTGCGAGTCGCCGAGGAGTTGGCCGATAAGCGAATTGCGGTCATGGTTGAGAACTTCATTGATGCCGAGGTGACCGGGTACGCGGCGCTAATACCGTCCATGGACAACCATGAGAAGGATCGCCACGTCGTCGCCGCCGCCGTACGAGAGCGTGCAGAAGTCATTGTCACATTCAACCTGCGCGACTTCCCGGCAAAATCGCTTGAGCCGTATCACATCAAAGTCCTTCACCCCGATGACTTCTTGCTGGACCAACTCGACTTATACCCGGACGCCACGCGGCGGGCGCTCTACGGCTTGATCGAGTCCTTTACGAACCCGCCGTTCAAGCCGATGCAAATACTGACTGCACTCGGCCGCGGCGGTGTGCCGAAGTTCGCGGAGGCGGCCCGCTCGTTGTTCGAGTATTGATTCGGGACGTCAGAATCCGCGCTCACACCATGCCGTGACCGAGCCCGCCGCGGCGATCTCGGCCTGGGTCCGCGCGTTGCCTCGGCCCGGGGCCAGATCGCCCGCGGGGCCCGGCATCCGTTCAAGCCGCAGCCTTTCGAACGCGTCGAGCTCGGAAGGGCCAATCCGGCCCGCTGCGACATTGGCCGCGGTGGGCTGCACCTGGTCATCGAGTCGACCACAACCGCAGCCCGGGGCTCGTGCCTGTCGAGCCCCGCCGGCCTCAGTCGCCGCTGCTCAAGTCGAGTCGGAACATCCTGGCCCGAAAAGGGCCGGAGGCTTTGCGTCGGAGCGCTGTTTACACATCGTCGGTAGCGTTCGTTGCTCAGTGAAGCACTCTGCCAACGAAGCAAGAGGATACGGACCGAATTCCGCTAGTCGAATCTAATAGGGTTGCCCGGGCGCACATCCGCTACGGTGCTGGTGTGAATGGTCGGGCCGCCCTTACCCTCCGAGGCGAGCCGATCAGTCGGTCCAGATTGGATCAGGAACCGATTCGCTGTGAACTCGCTGCGAGCTTGCCGGAAACCCCCTAAAGTCAGTTCCGGGTCTGGGGAAGAGAAAACACAACATCTCTTGGAGGGCTTCATGCTGCGCACCGCACTCGTCGGCTTGACCACCGTATTCATCGGAGCCGGGATTCTCACCGCACCAACTGCGAACGCAGAACCGAGTCGGCCGTTCAAGAACTGCTCAGCCGCCAAAGCCGCCGGCTACTGCGACATCACTAGCGACAGCCCGCTGTACACCCCGTCCCAGGACCGTGACGGTGACGGCTACGCCTGCGAATGCTAAGTCGGTAGCTCCGTCTTGATGCTTCGACGCGCCGTCCTGGTGGCGGCCGCAGCAGGATTTGTGATACCCGTGTTGGTTGCTGCGCCCAGCGTGAGAGCAGACCCGGTCGAGACAACTGCTGTAGTCCTCAAAGTAGTGGACGGCGACACAGTCGATATACGTGACGATGTTCGCGGAAGGTTGCGGATACGACTGCTCGGCATCGACACACCGGAGACGAAGAAACCGGGCTACACGGTGGGGTGCTGGGGGCCAGAAGCTACCCAGTTCGCCAAGGACACCCTCCTCGGCCAACGGGTCGCTTTTGTCCCCGACCCCACACAGGGCGTGTACGACCGCTATGGGCGCACTTATCTGCACTAGTCAAGTTGAATGGGTGTGGATGCTGAGGAGCGCCAAGCGCTCGTGGATGACGGTGTTGATCCGGATGACCCGAGCGTTGTTGCCGCGATTGATTTGGTGCGGTGGGAGTCGTCGCTGCTTCTCGGTCAGGACGATTGACTGCTGAGCTCGTCGGCGAGGGCCTGAACGCGGGTGTTGATGTCGTCGCGGATGATTCGCATGCGCTGGATGCCGTCGATGCCGCGTAGGGAGGGTTCGTCGGTATCCCAGCGTTGAATGCGGGTGCCGGGGTGATTGTCGAGGTGGGCTTGGCTGCCGACGATGACGACCAGGTCGGCATCGTCGAGCATCTGGTCGGTCAGCTGGGTGGGCTGATGGCCGCTGATGTCGACGCCGACTTCGGCCAGCACCTGCGCCGAGAGGGTGTTGACCGCGGTCTTGGCGTGCGTGCCGGCCGAGGCGATGTGGATGTTGGGTGCGGAGAGGTGGCGCATGAGTCCGGCGGCCATGACTGATTTTCCGGCGTTACTGACGCAGACAAACAACACAGATGTCTCTGCCATAGTTGGTGTGTCCCTGGTGTTTTCGGGGTTATCGGGTGATGGGGACGTTCAGGTCGGCCAGTAGTCGGCGGACGCGTTCGTCGATGTCGTCGCGGATCGGGCGTACGGCGTCGAGGCCTTGCCCTGCG
>CAZHUU010000013.1:35077-60982 GCA_964535335.1 uncultured Mycobacterium sp. | reverse complement strand
GGCGCTCGCCGAGATTGTAGTGCTCGCTCCACAGCGCCAGCCAGTCCTCCAGCAGCTTCTTGGGCACCTCGGTCTGCACCAGGTGCTGATGCTGGGTGGAGCCGGCGCCCATCGCCTTGGTGGTGGCGGTGCGGCCCGACGACGCCGCCAGGGCCGCGTCGCTGCGCGGGCCGCCGACGAGGGTCTGCGGTGTGCGGTAAGGGGATTCGACCAGCCTCATCTTGCGCTGCAGCCGGGCCAGGGCCAGCATGCCGTCCTGGCGCAGCGCGGTGGCGAACTCCTCGGCCGCCACGCCGTCGATCTGGTGACCGCCGTAGGTCATGAAGTTGAAGACGAAGCCCATCTTCCCGATCTCCTCGGGGAAGGCGCGCATCTGCTCGTCGCTCATGCCGGTGGTGTCCCAGTTGAACGAGGGGGACAGGTTGTAGGCCAGCATCTTGTCGGGGTAGACCGCGTGGACGGCGTCGGCGAACTCCTTGGCGTCGGTCAGGTCGGCGGTCTTGGTCTCCATCCACAACAGGTCCGCGAACGGCGCCGCGGCAAGGGATTTCGCGATCGCGTACGGAATGCCGCCGCGGACCTGGTAGTAGCCCTCGGGGGTTTTCGCCCGCTCGCAGTCCCAGGCCGCGTCGACGCCGAGCTGGCGGGCCTTCTCCCGCGCCGCGTACAGCGAGGCGGTCTTGGCGAACGCGGTCCAGTCCGCGACGGTCATGTCCAGTTGCTCGCCCTCGCTCTCGCGGAACTTCAGCAGCTCGGCCACGGCGTCGCCGTAGGTCTCCAGCCCGGCGTCGTCCTGCCAGGCCTCGATGAACTGCGACTCGACCTTGTCGAAGAGCGCGTCGAGCGAACCGGAGCGGTTCTCGCGCCAGACGGTCGCCGACTCGGTGATCGCGGCGGTGATGCCGTGCCGCTCGAGCCACGCGTCGGCGACGGCGTATTCGCCCTCGGGCAGCGCATAGAGCATATGACCGTTGAGCTCGGTGACGCCGGAGGTGTAGAAACGGCGGACCATGGCCAGGAAGCACGCCTTGTAAGGCGGGACCTTGAGGTTGGTGGCGCCGAGCAGGAAGGGCTGGTCGCGTTCGTCGGACCGGCTCTCGACGAGGTTGGCCGCCTCGGCGTCGGTGCGGGCGACGATGATCCCGGGGACGCCCATGATGTCGAGCTGGAAGCGGGCGGTGTTGAGCCGCTTGATCTGCTCGTCGGACGGCACCAGAACCTTGCCGCCCTGATGGCCGCACTTCTTGGTTCCGGGTCGCTGGTCCTCGATGTGGTAGCCAGAGACCCCCGCTTCGACGAAACGGCGAATCAGGTTGCGGACGTGGGGATCTCCGCCATGCCCGGTGTCGGCGTCGGCGATGATGAACGGCCGGTAGTCCACCGCCGGGGTCGCGGCGCGCTGTTCCTCGGTCATCTGCAGCCGCAGGAACTGCTGGTTACGGTCGGCGGTGAGCAGGGCCCGCACCAGGCCGGCGGCCTCGTCGGGCACCTGGCTGAGGGGATAGCTCGCGAGGTCCGGGCCCGGGTCCTCGGTGACCGAACCCTTGGCCGACGTCGCCCAGCCGCCGAGGTAGATGCCCTCGATGCCCATCCGCTTCATGGTGACGGCCTGGCCGGGGGAGTACGGGCCGAAGGTGGTGATGCTCTTCTTCTCGGCGAACAGTTCGCGCAGGCGCTGGTAGAAGGCTTTGGACGCCTCGCGGGCCACCGTGTAGTCGACCGGGATGGTGCCGCGCTGCTCGACGACCTGCCGGGCGGTGTAGAGGCGGGTGATCCCCTCGAATCGCGGGCTGTCGAAGTATCGCTGGGTATCGGCGACCGCCTGGTCGAACGCCGACCGGGTCTCTGCGTCCGCTTCGATGATGGACATGTTCCTACGCTCCTCGCTGAGCTGATTCCCACCTGAGCCGCCACCATGCGAGCGGCCACCCACGAGTATCCCGGGTCGGCAGCCAACTGGCGCCGCTTTGGCCCCAACTGTGACAGGCCCGGCGGCCGGCCCACGCCGGGGCCGCCGCGCATTCGCCGATGCGCCGCGGCGGGAAGCCGTCGGGACGCGATCGTGAGAATCTCCGGCAAATGTGTACGCGAAAATCGCGGCGACAAATTCAGGCCACCGGCGAAGGCACCGATTCACCGCCGGGATTCCCTGTCGGACAACCTGATTCGGATACTCGCGGGCACCACCGGATTTATTTACGTTGGTGCAATAGAATTGTGGGCCACGCCGGCATGGCGAATTGGCTCCATTGCGTGTCGACGCCATTCGACGATCGGGTACATTTCTGTGGTCCGTCTCACATGGGGGGCCGGCTAGACGGATCGCCATTCGCTTCGGGTTGGGGGAAGGAGGCGAGATGTCCAGCGGGCTACCCCCGTGCCGGTGCCACGTCGGGCGGGTTCCGGAGTGAACGTACGGGACCATCCCCCGATCAAGCTCGCCGGTTTGGCGTTGCTGGCCGTTCTCGTGCTCATCTTCACCCTGGTCTACCTGCAGTTCCGCGGTGATCTCGCACCGAAGACCGAACTGACGATGATCTCCGGTCGGGCCGGCCTGGTGATGGACGCCGGGTCGAAGGTCACCTACAACGGCGTGGAGATCGGCAGGGTGATCACCGTGTCGGCGGCGGAGAGCAACGGGGAGCCCGCCGCGCGCATCACGATGAACGTCAACCCCCGCTACCTCGCGACGATCCCCGCCAATGTGGACGCCGATATCCGGGCCACCACCATCTTCGGCAACAAGTTCGTGTCACTGACCAGCCCGAAGAATCCGGTCCGCGCGCGGCTCTCGAGTTCCGACGTGATCAGGACCGCCACGGTCACCACCGAGTTCAACACGCTGTTCGAAACCCTGACCTCCATCTCCGAGAAGGTCCACCCGGTCAAGCTGAACCTGACCCTCAGCGCGGCGGCGGATGCGCTGTCCGGCCTGGGAACCAGGTTCGGGCAGTCGATCGTCAACGGCAACGCCATCCTCGACGACATCAACCCGCAGATGGGGCAGATCCGCTACGACGTGCAACGGCTCAACGACCTCGCCCACGTGTACAGCGCCGCCAGCCCCGATCTGTTCACCGCGCTCGACAACGCGGTGACCACCGCACACACCCTGAACCAGCAGCGCGGTGACCTCGACGCCGCCCTGCTCGCCTCGATCGGCTTCGGCAACACCGGCGGGGAGATCTTCGAACGCGCCGCACCCTACCTGGTGCGTGGGCAGGCCGATCTGGTGCCGAGCGCGCAACTGCTGGACAAGTACAGCCCGGAGTTCTACTGCAGCCTCCGCAACATCGCTCAGGTGGGTCCCGCGGCGCTGCGGTCGTTCGGCGGCAACGGCTACTCGCTGAGCACCATGACCGAACTGTTGGGCGCGCCCAACCCGTACGTCTATCCGGACAACCTGCCCCGGGTGAACGCCCGCGGTGGACCCGGTGGCGCCCCGGGCTGCTGGCAGAACATCAACCGCGACTTCTGGCCGGCGCCCTACCTGGTGATGGACAACGGGGCCTCCATCGCCCCGTACAACCACTTCGAACTGGGCCAGCCGCTGCTCAACGAGTACGTCTGGGGCCGTCAGGTGGGCGAGAACACCATCAACCCCTGACCGGCCGGGCAAGATGGTCCCCGGATCGGGACCTCCCGGCCGGAGAGGGTGGCTGCGATGCGGATTCGTCCCCGTCGATGAGCGAGTTACGTCCCACGCTGAGCGTGTGGTCGGCCGTGGGGGTGTCGGTGGCGTTGATGGCTCCGTCGATGGCCGTCAACATCAATCCCCAGGGGACCGCCGCCGTGGTGGGCCGCGCGGTTCCGCTGGCGTTCCTGCTCGCCTCGGTGGGCGTGCTGCTGATCGCGCACACCTTCGTGCGGTTGGCACAGCGCTTCAGCCACGCCGGCAGCGTGTACGCGTTCGTCGGCCTCACGCTGGGGCCGCGGACCGGCAGCGTCGCCGGCTGGCTCAACGCCGGAACCTATCTGTTCTACGGCGCGGTGACATCGACCGCGGCCGGCATCTTCCTCACCGATCTGACCGGAAAACTGTTGGCTCCCAGAGTGATTCCCGGGTGGTACGGTTTCGTCTTCGCCTGGGCGGTGCTGACGGGGGTGTGGTGGATGGCGGTCCGGGAGATCCGGGGCGGCACCCGGGTGCTGCTGGTCACCGAGGGCCTGACCATCACGGTGATCCTGATCGTCGCCGCCGTCACGCTGGGCAGGCTGATCGCCCACGACGCGCCGGACGGCAGGCAGGTCGACCTGTCGGTGTTCACCGTGGCACCGGGCACGGAGGTGTCCAGTGTGTTCCTCGGCGTCGTCTTCGGCTTCCTATCGTTCGCCGGTTTCGAGGCCGCGGCGACGCTCGGTGAGGAGACGCAGAACCCGCGCCGCGACATTCCCCGGGCGATCGTGGGGACGGCCCTCTTCGGCGGGGTCTTCTTCGTGGTCGTCACCGCCGTCGAGATGATGGCGTTCGGCGCCGACGAACAGGGCGTGGCGGCCTTCACCGCGTCACCGGCCCTGATGGGTGACGTGGCCGCGCACTATGTCACGCCGTGGCTGTCGTGGGTGATCGTGATCGGCGCGGTGTTCAGCGCGGCCGCCTGCTGCCTGGCCAGCATCGTCGGGGCGAGCCGGTTGATGTTCGCCCTGAGCCGGGACGGGATGGGCCCGCGAGCGCTGGCCGCGGTGCACGTCAGCCGCAACGTCCCGCATGTCGCTGCCACCGCGGGTGTCGTCGCGGTGGCCCTGATCCAGGCGGCGGGCTGGGCGGTCCTCGGGGCCCGGCCGTTCGACGTGTTCACGATCTCCGCGACCGCAGGCACGCTGATCCTGCTGGTCGCCTACGTGCTGGCGACGCTGGGGGCCGTTCGGCTGGTGTTCTTCTCCGGCGACACCCGGGTGCGCCAGTGGGAGGTGGCGCTGCCGGTTTTGGGGCTGGCGCTACTGGGTTACACGCTGTACCGCAATGTGGTGCCCTGGCCGGCCGGAACCGCCCTGTGGGGACCGGGTTTGGCGATCGCGGTGACGGCGTGCGCGGTGCTCGCCGTCACCGCCCGACCCGCCGCGGCACGGGCCGCCGGGCTCAAACTGGTTGCCCAGCAGGGATTCTCGGAGAAAGGGTAAAAGGCCGCACCGCTCCGTGGGGGAGCAGTGCGGCCCGGGGAGGATTAGGGACTTCCGGTTAGACCGGCATATCGGCGGCGGGCGGCAGGCCCGGCGCTGGCGGCGGGGCCTGATCCGGGGCCGGCGGCAGCTCGATCGGCGAATCCGGTGCGGGCGCAGCCGGTTCGGCGTTCACGACGTCGACGATCATCGGATCGCCCTGCGGCGCCGCCGGATCGACCTGCATCTCCTCGGCGGGCACCGGCAGATACATGTGGTGGGTGAATTGCCGCTGATAGGCACCGCCACCACCGATCTTCACCCCTGAGCCGCCCTCACCGCTGGACACCGGGGTGCCATCGGGCAGGGTCACTGCGGTGTGGGCACCGTTCCATCCGATCACCAGGGAGTTCGGTGCGGTCCCGTAGTGGAATCCGCGCGCCAGCAGGGCGGCTTCTTCGTTACCGGTGTGGAACCGGCTTCCGAACGCGGGCCTGCCGGTGGCCACGTTGGACACCCAGGAGGCCAGGCCGGAGCAATCGGTGCCCCGGGGGGAGTCCCCGCCGGGAATGTACGGCGTGCCCGACACCTGAGAGAGCAGCGTCATAACCGTCGCTAGTGCAAACATGTTTCGGACGCTAACAACGTCGTTGTTCTTTGCCAAAAATCGTGTCGGCCATCACTTTTCACGAATTGCTATGACGCCCACAACACAAAAAGCGTTGGAAACTGAGAAGATTAAGACTGTACTTATCTTTGCGAGGGCCGAGTTATGGCTCAGAGCAGGGGCTTTGGCGCGGCTACGAATAAGAGCCGTCGTGACCCGGTTGTGACCACTTCGATCCGGCCGGCATGCGGGCGCCGAGGATGAAATGTGTTCATGACCGGGTTGTGATGGCCCCGAGACGCCGGATCGGCTCTTGATCGGTTCAGCGTGGTCGTGCGGGCCCCGGGGCCGGTGCTCAGCTCTCGGCGCGGACCTGGTCCTTGACGGCAGGCACGATCGGCGGCGCAGTCCGCCAGTTCGGCAGCCCGTCCTCCTCCAGGCCCACCGGGAACCCGTTCTCGTGCACCTGCGCCCAGTGCGAGTGGTTCAGCTGGTGCAGGGTGAAACAGGCGTTGAGCGCGTTGTAGAAGCCCATGTTGTCCACCGACTGGTTCACCGCCTCCTTGGCGAGCAGCGCGGCCATGGTGGGAACCTCGGCGATCCGCCGGGCGAACTCCAGCGTCTTCTCGGTCAGGTCGGCCTCGGGGAAGACCTTCGACACCATCCCGAGTTGGTAGGCCTCGTCGACCGTCAGCGCATCACCGGTGAGCATGAGCTCCTTGGTCTTGCGCGGCCCGAACTCCCACGGGTGGGCGAAGTACTCCACCCCGCACATGCCCAGCCGGGTCCCCACCACATCGGCGAACCGGGTGTTCTCCGCGGCGATGATCAGGTCGCAGGCCCACATCAGCATCAGGGCCGCGGCATAGACGTCGCCGTGCACCTGCGCGATGGTGATCTTGCGCAGATCGCGCCACCGGCGGGTGTTGGCGAAGAAGTGGTGCCACTCCTGCAGCATCAGGCTCTCGGCGCCCTCCCGGGTTCCGCCGTTGACCCGGTAACTGGGGTGCTGGTCCGGCCCGGGGGTGTACTCGGCGCGGGACACCGCCGAACCGAGGTCGTGGCCGGAGGAGAACATCGGGCCCAGGCCACCGAGGATCACCACCCGAACCTCGTCGTCGGCCTCAGCCCGCAGGAACGCCTCGTTGAGTTCGACGAGCAGGCCACGGTTCTGGGCGTTGCGCGCGTCGGGGCGGTTGAGCATGATGCGCGCGATGCGGCCCTCGTCGAGGACCTCGTAGGTGACGAAGCGGTATTCGGTGGACATATCGGCATTCTATGCAGACGAGAATGCCGTTACCCGAGGCGGGCGCGCAGCTCCCGCTTGAGGACCTTCCCGTAGCTGTTCTTCGGCAGTTCATCGACGACGAGGTAGCGCTTCGGGCGTTTGAACCGGGCGATGCGGGCCAGCAGATGGGTGTCGAGCGCCCGTTCGTCGGCGGAACCCACGATGAAGGCGACGACCACCTCGCCCCACTCGGCATCGGGGGCGCCCACCACGCAGGCCTCGGCGACATCCGGGTGTTCGAGCAGCGCCTCCTCCACCTCGCGGGGGTAGATGTTGCTGCCGCCGCTGATGACGACGTCCTTGGACCGGTCGCGCAACGTCAGGTAGCCGCGGTCGTCGAACGAGCCGAGATCGCCGGTGTAGAGCCAGCCGTCCCGTAGGGTATCCGCGGTGGCCTGCGGGTTGTCCCAGTAGCCCGTCATGACAACGTCGCCGCGACAGACGATCTCGCCGATCTCGCCGGCGGCTGCGGGGGCGCCGTCGGCGCCGAGCACCCTGACCTCGACACCGGAGCGGGGGTAACCGACCGAACCGAGGATGGCGTCGTCGGCCGAGTCGTGGTCGGCCCGGCGCAGTCCGGTGATGGTCATCGGGGACTCACCCTGGCCGTAGATCTGGGCGAAAACGTTGCCGAACGCCGCCATCGCCTTCTTCAGGCTCTCCACGTACATCGGGCCACCGCCGTAGACGATGCCGCGCAGATTGGCCGGCCGGCCGCGGCCGGTGTCGACGAGGCGCTGAATCATGGTCGGCGCCAGGAACGCCGTCGACCCGGAATGGTGGGCGCACAGGTCGAGGAACTCCTGCGGCTCGAAGGACCCGGAGGCCGGCAGCACCTGGCGGGCGCCGCGCAACACATAGGGCGCGATGTAGAGGCCCGATCCGTGTGACATCGGGGCGCCGTGCAGCAGGCTGCAATTCCGGTCGGGGGAGTCGATGTCGGCCAGGTGCGCCAGCGTCATGGCGGTCAGGTTGCGGTGCGAGAGCATCGCGCCCTTGGACCGCCCGGTGGTGCCGCTGGTGTAAAACAACCAGGCCGGGGCCGACGGGTCGGTGGCGGGCACGGTGGCGGGTGTTGTGCCGAAACGACTTTCGTAGTCGGTGTCACCGATGACCGCCACCAGGGCCGACGAGAGCGCCGACAGCCGCGGCCCGATCGTGGCGGAGGCGAACACGACCGCGGCCCCGGAGTCCTCGAGGATCTGGGCCATCTCGCGCGGGTGCAGCTTGAAGTTCACCGGAACGACCACACACCCGGCGGCCCAGACCGCATAGAACAACTCGACGATCTCCGGCCGGTTCTCGCTGGCAATCGCGATCCGGGTGCCCGGGGCATGCGACCGGGCCAGCGATGCGGCCAGCCGTAACGCCCGGTCGCGTAGCTGATTCCAGGTGTGCAGGCGGCGCTCACCCAGGTACACCGCGCCGTCGTCACCGAAGCGGGCGGCGGCCTGGTCGAGCGTGACGAACAGGTTCAACGGGCGACCCACTGCGAGGACAGCGCGAAATCAGAGAGGTACTTGGTGGAGCTCCAGCCGCCGTCGACCACGATGGTCTGGCCGTTGATGAAGCTGCCGCCGGGCGAGCAGAGGAACGCGACGGTGGCGGCGATGTCCTCGACCCGGCCCAGCCGGGGATACGGGGTCATCTCGGTGTTGATCTTGCGGAATCGCTCGTCGTCGAGTCGCTGTTCGACCATCGGGGTGACCGTCACCCCGGGGGCCACCGCATTGCACCGGATGCCCTGCGGGCCGTACTGGCAGGCGATGTGCAGGGTCAGGGCCGTCAGACCGCCCTTGGCCGCCGAGTAGGCGCCGCCTCGCAACCCGCCGACGACGGCGAACGTGGAGGTGACGTTGATGATCGCCGAACCGGGTCGCAGGTGCGGGATCACCTCCCGGGCCAGCCGGAACGGCGCCCGCAGCATCACGCCCAGGAAGTAGTCCAGGGTCTCGTCGTCGGTCTCGTGCAGGGGTTTGGGGCTCCCGACGCCAGCGTTGTTCACCAGCACGTCGACCCGGCCCCACCGCGAGACCGCGAGGTCGACGATGCGCGCCGGTGCGTCGTCGTCGGTCAGATCCACGGCCAGCGTGGCGACCCGGCCGGGATCGCCGATCGCCGCCGCCAGGGCCGCCAGCCGATCCGGGTCGCGGCCGGTCCCGACGATTGCCATGCCCATCTCGGCCAACTTGGTCGCGCAGCCGAAGCCGATCCCGCTGCTCGCCCCGGTCACGATCGCAACCTGCATATCACTCATCCGTGTCGACCAACCTTGTTCGGATCCGATGTTTGAGGATCTTTCCGGAGTCGTTGCGGGGCAACGACTCCCAGACGACGACCTGTTCGGGACTCTTGAACCTGGCCAGCCCCGCGGCCGCCAGGAACTCGGCCAGCTCGGGCACGCCCGGGGCGGGGTCGGCGGCGGTGACGATCACCGCGCAGGCGCGTTCGCCGGTGCGGGCATCGGGCAGACCGACCACGGCGACGTCGTCGACGCCGGGATGGCCCAACAGCACGTCCTCGACCTCCTTGGGCGCGATGTTCTCCCCGTTGCGGATGATGATGTCCTTGGCCCGGCCGGTGACGACGAGATGGTCGTCGACCAGGCGGCCCAGATCGCCGGTGCGGAAGGCGCCGTCGGCGTCGAAGGCGTCGGCGTCGTCCTCGCGATGCAGGTAGCCGAGGAACATCTGCGGCCCGCGGGCGCAGATCTCACCGGCGCCGTCGGGCGCCGCCGGATGCGGGGCCAGCCGGATCGTCGCGATGCCGGGTCTGCCGTCGGTATCGGCGGCGCGGGCGGGATCACCGGGGGAGCCGATGGTGGTGACCGGAACCTCGGTCGAGCCGTAGACCCGGGTGACCATCGCCCGATGGAAATAGTCTGCGGCGCTACGGATCAGGGCCGGCGGCACCGAGGCGCCACCGCAGATGAACACCTTCAGGTCGGGCAGCCGGGTACCCCGGCGCCGCCCGGCGGCCAGGATCTGTTCGAGGAATGGGGTGGCGCCGGCGATGTGCGTGCACCGCTCGGCGACGAGCATCTCGACGGCGATTTCGGCGTCCCAGCGGTCCATCAGCACCGCGGTGGTGCCCAGCAGGAGCGGGCATTCGAAGGCGTAGATGGATCCGCCGATGTGGCTGACCGGTGAGGGCACCAGGAACCGGTCACCCGGCTCGACCAGCCAGTGCATACCGATCTGGCGGATCAGGGCGTGGATCGAATTGTGGCTGTGCAGAACGCCCTTGGGCCTGCCGGTGGTGCCCGAGGTGTAGAGGATCATCCGCACCGCGTCGGGGTCGAGCACCGGCCACTCGGTGACCCCGATACCGGACAGATCGGTGAAACCGGTCTGCCCGGGACGTGCCTCGCCGCGCACCACGACGACCTGTGGCGGTGCGGTCATCGGGGCCGTGATGCGGGCGAGCATCGCCGGGTGGTCGTGGCCGCCGAACTCGCCGGGTACGAAGATCATTCGCACGTCGGCGTCGGTCAGGATGAAGTCCAGTTCGCGGTCGCGCAGCGACGGCAGGATCGGGTTGACCACCATGCCGGCCAGCGTCGCGGCGTGGTAAACGATCGCGGCCTCGTGCCAGTTGGGCAGCATCATCGACACCACGCTGCCGACCGGAATGCGCGCCAGCATGGCGGCGGCCAGTGCGACC
The DNA here is from genome assembly GCA_964535335.1 of uncultured Mycobacterium sp. Lineage (GTDB taxonomy): Bacteria > Actinomycetota > Actinomycetes > Mycobacteriales > Mycobacteriaceae > Mycobacterium. The sequence goes on along the minus strand of CAZHUU010000013.1, from coordinate 50,324 downwards.
GAGCGGTCGTGCACGGCGCGGCAGTCCAGCCGGACCGGGCCGTCGACGAGAACCTCGCGGTCCGGCGTGCCGCGTGCGGCGGCGCGCAGCGCGTCCGCCAGGGTGTCGGACGCGAACAGCCCGCCGCGGTAGGCCTCGGCGGCCCGGCCGGAATCGGTTCGCACCGTGCGCAACACCGGCTCAGCCCTTCACCCGGCGCATCGTCATGGAATGCCGGAACCGGGACGCGGGATGGGTGTTGACGGTGACCTGGGCGATCTCCGAATCCGACGTGGTGTACCGGCGCCGCAGCTGTAACGCGGGGGAGCCGGGCTCGACCGCGAGCGGCCCGGCCAGCTCCGGCGGGATCTGCACGGCGGCGATCTCCTGGCGCACCTCGGTGATGCTGATCCCGAACAGGTCTTCCAGCAGCGGAAAGATCGGCCCGCTGTGGTTTCCCAGCATCCGGCCCACGGCCGCGAACGACCGGTTGATGTAGTACTCGGTGCGGCAGATCGGGATCTCTGGATGCGCAGCCTGCGCGTCGTCGGCCCGCCGGAAGCCCGCGACGGCAAGCCATTCCTCGCCGATCGGCAGGCCGGTGCGGGCGGCCAGTTCCCGGTCGATGGTGACCATCGCGATCGACTCGATCGCGAACCGGGTTCCGGTGGCGAAGTCGAGCAGGTCATTGATCGACACCACGTCCTGGACGTAGGCGTGTGACGAGGGTCGGGGTACCACCATGGTCCCGGCGCGCGGACGCGAGGAGACCAGGTTGTCCTCCCGCAACCGGCGCAGCGCCTCGCGCACGGTGTACCTGCTGACCGAGAACCGTTGGCACAGTTCGTGTTCGGTGGGCAGCTGGGATCCGACAGGATACACCCCGTCGACGATCTCCTTGCGGAGTGTGCGGGCGACCTGGATGTAACGGTGATCCGCCGACGGCACCGGCATATCGGCCATGTCAGTCCCGCCGCCGGATCGCGAGCACGCTTCCCTCGGCGTCGGCCGACACGAAGATGGTGCCGTCCGGCCCGGCGGTGACACCGGTGAACGGGCCCTGCGGACCCGAGAACGGCGGCATGCCGAGCAGCGGCTTCGGGGTGACCCCCGGGGGCGCCCCGACCGCCAGGTCGGACGCGATCGTCCGCCGGCCGCCGCTGTCCAGGTCGACCTCGATGAGCGCCTTGTCCGCCACGTCGACGACATAGAGCCGTCCGCCGAGGATGCACAGCCCGTGCGGGCAGCCCACGTCATCGACCACCGGCTCGGGCGAACCGCCGCGCAGGGCGACCACCCGGCCGGCTCCGGCCTCGGAAACCAGGGGTGCGCCGTCGGGTGCGATGGCGACCCCGAGCGGGAGGTCCAGCCCGGAGGCCAGCACCTCGACCCGGCCGGAGTGCGCCGACAGCACCCGGCCGGCACCCTGTTCGGCGAACACCACGCTGCCGCCCGGGGCGGTCGCGACGCCGTAGAGCTGATCGAAGCCCTCGGCGATCACCTCGCTCTCGCCGCGGGCGGGCCAGTAGCGGGCCACCTGGCCACTGGAGGTGGTGACGGTGAACTGGCCGGCGCCGGAGGCCGTCAGCCCGCGGGTGTAGCCGGGGAAGCCGGGAGTGAACAGCATCCCGACCGGGCGGACCCGGCCCTCGCCGAGCGCGACGTGCAGGTACGGGCCGTCGGCGATGTAGAGGTTGCCGTCAGCACCAATGGTGAGATCGAGCGGCCAGTTGAACCCGCCCGGCAGCAGGGATCGGGTCCGGCCGCCGGCGAGGATCTCGGTGATCTCGCCCGAGAAGTTGGAGACGAACAGCCGTCCGTCGGCGAAGGTCAGGTTGTCCAGGCCTGGATGCAGTTCGGCCAGCACGGTTTTCGCGCCGCTGCGGGGATCGATGCGCAGCACCTGTCCGCTGTGCGCCTGGGTGGAGACGATGAAGCCGTCGGGATCGAACTTGACCGAGTCCGGCACGCCGAGTTCGGTCGCGACGACCTCCGGGCCTGCGCCGGCCGGACCGTCGGGGTCGATGCGCCAGATCTCGTTGGCGCCCATCACCGGGAAGTACAGCAGGCCGTCGGGGCCGACTTCCATGGCGTTGGGCATCGGCACGTCCTCGAGCAACACCCGCGGCCGGCCGCCGGCCAGGTCGAGTTCGAGGATGCGGCCACCGGGGCGGCACTCCCCGATGAACAGCCGTCCCCGATGGATGGTGATGCCGTTGGCGACCGGTAGGTCGGCGCGCAGGACGTGGCTGTGGCCCCCCCGGTCCAGGACAGCGACCCGGCCGTTGAGCACCTCGGTGGCGTAGATGTTGCCCGCGGCGTCGAACGCGAGGTCGTCCGGGGCGACGATGTCGCTGCCTTTGGGGCTGACGGTCTCGACCCGGCCGGTGTGGATGTCGACCGCGCTGATCTGGCTGCCGCTGACCTGGGCGATGTAGATCCGGCCGTCGGGTCCGGTGCGCAGGCCGTTGGCGCCGAACAGCCGGCTGGGCGGGGTGGCCCGCCGGACCGTCCATCCCGGACCGGCGGCCGGGGGACGGGCGGCGGCGAAGCGGCTGTCCTGCAACGACGTCGTCATCGGTTGCCCGGGTCCTTCCTGCCGTCACCTTCCGGGGACGGTATCAACCAGAATTAGTCCAGACAATAGTGTCGAGATGATCGAGTGCGGGCCTTGACGGTGATATAACCGCTGCGGAATCATATTCTCCGGCCGGTAGAGCATCAATTATTGTCCGGACAAATCATCGACGAAAGCGGGCTATGGGCGATTTTCTCAGCCTCGACGGCCGCATCGTCGTGGTGTCGGGCGCCGGTGGTGGCGGCATCGGAACCACCGTCACCGGCCTGCTTGCCCGGGCCGGGGCCACCGTCATCGCGGTCAGCCGGTCGGCCGACAATCTCGACGAGCACATCGGGCCACTGGTGGCCGAGGGACTGCCGGTCGTGCCGGTGGTCGCCGACGCCGCCACCGACGACGGCGTCGCGGCGGTGCTGGCGGCCGCCGGGGGTGCCGAGGGCCGGCTGTACGGGCTGGTGAACGTGGCCGGCGGCGCGGCGCCGTCGCCCTGGATGCCGGCGACCCGGGTGAGCCGCGGCGATTGGCGGGATCTGTTCGCGGCCAACCTGGAGACGATGTTCTTCATGAGCCAGGCGGTGGCCGCCGAGATCCGGGCCGGGGGCGGCCCGGGTTCCATCGTGTCGATCTCGTTGGTCGGCGGGATGAACACCGCGCCGTTCCATGTCGCCTACGGCACCGCGAAGGCCGCGATCGTGGCCGCAACCCGCACCATGGCGCTGGAACTCGCACTCGACGGCATCCGCGTCAACGCCATCGCGCCGGGGGTGACCGAAACCGCGGCCTCGCGCACCTACACCGACGCCGATCCGGATCGCGACCGCGCCGCGATCCCGCTGGGACGCCGCGGGCGTCCCGAAGAGCAGGCCGGCGCCATCCTGTTCCTGCTGTCCGACCTGTCGAGCTACATCACCGGTCAGACCCTGCTGGTCGACGGCGGCCTGGACCTCAAATGGAGCCACCTCGGCGCGGACAACACATCGGTGTTCCTGAAGGACGAGTCCTTCCGCGACGCCATTCGGAGGATTTGATGAGCGATATCGAAGAACTGTCCGAGCCGATGACGGTTCCCGTCGAGGCGTACATCTCGCCGGAGTACGCGCACGCCGAACGGGATCGGCTGTGGCGCAAGGTGTGGCAGCAGGTCGGCCGGGTCGAGGAACTGCCGGAGGTGGGCAGTTACCTCACCTACGACATCCTGGACGACTCGGTCATCGTGGTGCGCACCGGTCCGAACCAGTTCAGCGCGCACCACAACGTGTGCATGCACCGCGGCCGCCGACTGGTCGACACCCCCGCCGGGGCCCGCAACGCGCTGGGTCGGGCCCGCAAATCGTTCGTATGCGGATTCCACGGCTGGACATACGGATTGGACGGCACCTGCACCCATATTCGCGAGGAAGCCGACTGGAAGGGCGCACTCAATCCGGCCGCCACCCACCTGCGCCCGGTTCGCGTCGACACCTGGGGCGGCTGGCTGTGGATCAACATGGACCCGGACTGCGTACCACTGGCCGACTATCTGCATCCAGCGGCGAAGATCCTCGACCCGTTCGGCCTGGAGAACATGCGGTGCAAGTGGCGCAAATGGCTGCACTTCGACTGCAACTGGAAGGTTGCCCTGGAGGCCTTCAACGAGACCTACCACGTCTTCACCACCCACCCGGAGTTCAACCGGTTCGGCGAGTTCAAGGGCTGGGCCCGCGCCCAGGGCAAGCACAGCAACATCGGTTACGACGCGCCCGACGACCTGGCCGAGACCCAGTCGAAGATCCGCCTGGGGACCGGCGATCCGCGGATCTCCACCGCGGAGATGCAGGCGTACACCATGGCGGAGACCAACGCGACCACCACCCAGACCCTGGTGAACGCAGCGCTGCGCCTGGTCGACGAACTGCCCGCGGGCACACCCGCCGACAAGGTGCTCGAACACTGGCTGGCCTCGGCCCGGCGCGACGACGCCGCCCGCGGGGTGATCTGGCCGGAGATCCCGCCCGACGTGCTGGGCCAGAGCGGCACCGCCTGGCAGATCTTCCCGAACTTCCAGATCGGTCAGGGCCTGACCAGTGCGCTGTGCTACAGCGCCCGGCCCGACCCGGGCTACCACCCGGACAAGTGCATCTTCGAGGCGGCCGTCTACGAGCTGTATCCGAAAGGCGAAGAGCCGCAGACGGAATGGGAGTACACCCCGGTGGGTGACCCGCGCTGGCGCAGCGTGCTGCCGCAGGACTTCTCGAACATGGCGGCGGTGCAGCAGGGCATGAAGTCGCTGGGCTTCCCCGGCACGCTGCCCAACCCGTACCGCGAGCGCAGCACCGTCAACCTGCATTACCAGCTGTCGAAATACATGGGCACCGGTGAACCGCGCGAGCTGGAGAAGGAGCGCGATCGATGACCTCCGACTGCGGGCCCACCGACGTTCCGCAGGACGTCGACATCGACGCCCTGCGCGAGCGGTACCGGATCGAGCGGGAGAAGCGGCTTCGCCGGGACGGGTCCGGGCAGTACCTGGAACTCACCGGAGAGCTGGCGGACTTCTACGAAATCGACCCCTACACCCCGGCGGTGCAACGCGATCCGATCGTCGAGGACGCCGATGTCGTCATCCTCGGCGGCGGATTCGCCGGACTGCTGGCCGGGGCGTATCTGAAGAAGGCCGGTGTCGACGGCGTCCGGGTGATCGAGATGGCCGGTGACTTCGGTGGGGTCTGGTACTGGAACCGCTTCCCGGGCATCCAGTGCGACAACGACTCCTACTGCTACATCCCGATGCTGGAAGAACTCGGCTTCATGCCGTCCAAGAAGTACGCCGACGGCGCGGAGATCCGCCAGCACTGCCGCAACATCGGTAAGCACTTCGGCCTCTATGACGGTGCGCTGTTCTCCACCCAGGTGCGCGAGATGCGCTGGGACGACACCCTGGAGCGCTGGCGGATCAGCACCGACCGCGGTGACGACATCCGGGCCCGGTTCGTGGTGATGGCGCAGGGCTCCTACAACCGGCCCAAACTGCCCGGTATCCCCGGCATCGAGGAGTACCGGGACGCCGGCGGCCACGTATTCCACTCCGCCCGTTGGGACTACGACTACACCGGCGGCGACGCCTCCGGCGGGCTGACGAAACTGGCGGACAAGACGGTGGCGCTGGTCGGCACCGGGGCGACCGGGGTACAGCTGGTGCCGCACCTGGGCCGCGACGCCAAGCACCTCTACGTGTTCCAACGCACCCCGTCCTCGGTGGACGAACGGGCCAACACCGCCACCGACCCGGACTGGGCCCGCGCGCTGCGGCCCGGCTGGCAGGAGGAGCGCAAACAGAACTTCCACAACTGGTCGCCGTTCGTCGGGGTGGTATTCGGCGAACCGGACCTGGTGTGCGACTTCTGGACCGAACTCGGCCGCAACGTGACCGCACGGATCGCGGCCAGCCCGGATCCCGCGGCGCTGAGCGTCGAGCAGATCATGGCGATCCGCGAAGAAGAGGACTTCAAGATCATGGAGCGGCTGCGGCGGCGCATCGCGGCCATCGTCGCCGACCCCGAAACGGCCGAGACCCTCAAGCCCTACTACCGGTTCATGTGCAAGCGGCCGTGTTCCAGCGAGGAGTACCTGCCCGCGTTCAACCGGCCGAACGTGACCCTGGTCGACGTCTCGGCCGCCAAGGGCGTCGACCGTCTCACCGCGAAGGGAATCGTGGCCAACGGCGTCGAATACGAGGTGGACTGCGTCATCTTCGCCAGCGGCTTCGAGATCTCCACCGAGATCAGTCGGCGCTACGCCGTGGAGCGGATCGAGGGCCGCGACGGGCTGTCGCTGTTCGACAACTGGAAGGACAGCTACCAGACGCTGCACGGCATGACCAGCCGCGGATTCCCCAACCAGTTCTTCACCGGCTTCATCCAGGGCGGGGTGTCGGCCAATACCACCGCGATGTTCGAGCAGCAGGCCCGACACATTGCCTACATCATCGCGGAGGCGCAGAAGCGGGGTGCGTCCACGGTCGAGCCGAGCCGCGAGGGCCAGGACACCTGGGTGCGGACCATCCGCGAACTGGCGATCGACAATTCCGCGTTCGAACTGTCCTGCACCCCGGGCTATTACAACAACGAGGGCCGCGGTGGTCAGGAGGGCAACGCCGCATTCCTCGGCGACTTCTACTCGCCGGGCTTCTACGCCTTCGAGGAGCTGCTGGCCGCGTGGCGCGCCACGGGGGATCTCGATGGACTGGAGCTCGGGAGCTAGATGGCCGAGTTGAGATTCGACAACCGGGTCGCCGTCGTCACCGGCGCCGGCCGCGGACTGGGCCGCGAGTACGCGCTGCTGCTGGCCGCCCGCGGCGCCGCGGTCGTAGTCAACGACCCGGGCGGTGCCATCAGCGGGGACGGCGCCGATGACGCCCGGGCCCAGCAGGTGGTGGATGAGATACTCGCCGCCGGCGGCGAGGCGATCGCCTGTACCGCCTCGGTGGCCACCGCCGAGGGCGGAAAGGCCGTCGTCGCCGCGGCGCTGGAACACTATGGGCGCCTGGACGTTCTGATCCACAATGCCGGCAACGTCCGGCGCGCACCGCTGGCGACGATGAGCTACGACGACTTCGACGCCGTCCTCGACGTCCACCTGCGCGGGGCTTTTCACGTTGTGCGCCCGGCCTTTCCGGTGATGTGCGATGCCGGATACGGCCGGTTGGTGCTCACCTCGTCGATCGGCGGACTGTACGGCAACCAGGAGGTGGCCAACTACGCCGCCGCCAAGGCCGGGATCATCGGGCTGGCGAACGTCGTCGCCCTCGAGGGCGCCGCGCACGGGGTGCTGTGCAACACAGTGGTCCCCGGTGCGGTCACCCGAATGGCCGACGGCCTGGACACCGCCACCTATCCGCCGATGGGCCCGGAACTGGTGGCACCCGTCGTCGGCTGGCTGGCCCACGAGAGCTGTTGCATCACCGGCGAATCGCTGATCGCGATCGCGGGCCGGGTGGCCCGCGTGGTGGTGGCCGAGACGCCGGGTGTGTATCGGCCGTCCTGGTCGATCGAGACCGTCGGTGAGTGCATCGACGAGATCCGGGACGCCTCGGCGCCCGTCGTCTTCCCGGTCGTCCCCAGCGGTCATGCCGACCACATCGGCTACAGCTTCGCGATGGCCCGGCAGGGGAGTCACAATGGCTGACAGCGCTCGCAGCGGACCGCTGGCCGGAGTACGCGTGGTGGACCTGACCGCGATGGTGATGGGGCCCTACTGCACCCAGATCCTCGCCGACATGGGCGCCGACGTCATCAAGGTCGAACCGCCCCGCGGCGACGACACCCGCTATGTGTCGGTGGGTCCGGCACCGGGCATGAGCGGTGTGTTCGTCAACGTCAATCGGGGCAAGCGCAGCATCGTGCTGGACCTGCGCACCGAAGGGGGCAAGGCCGCCCTGCGTGCCCTGATCGCCGATGCGGACGTGTTCATCCACTCCATGCGCTCCAAGGCGGTCACCAAGCTGGGATTCGACTACGCCGAGGTGGCCGCCATCAACCCGGCGATCGTCTACACCAACTGCTACGGGTACGGCCGCCGCGGACCGGAGCGTGACCGGCCCGCCTATGACGACACCATCCAGGCCGAGTGCGGGCTGCCCGCGGTGCAGAAGGAACTGACCGGGGAGGCCAACTACGTGGCCTCCATCGTGGCCGACAAGGTGGCCGGCCTGACGGCGGTGTACGCGACGATGATGGCGCTGTTCCACCGCGAGCGCACCGGTGAGGGCCAGGAGGTCGAGGTCGCGATGTTCGAGACCATGGCCTCGTTCATGCTGGTGGAGCACGCCAACGGGGCGATGTTCGATCCACCGGTGGGCCCGGCGGTGTATCACCGCACCATCGCACCCAACCGCAAGCCGTACCGCACCAAGGACGGCTACATCTCGGCGCTGATCTACAACGACAAGCATTGGGCCGGTTTCATCGAGGCCGTGCAGCCGGAGTGGAACAGCGAGCGGTTCGCCACGCTGGAAGCCCGCGCGGCCGAGATCGACACCATCTACGCGCTGGTGGCGACGACGATGACCGAGCGCACCACCGACGAATGGCTGAAGCTGTTCGTCGAGCTGGAAATCCCGGCGGCGCCGCTGAACACCCCCGAGCAGCTGTTCGACAACGAGCACCTCAACGCCGTCGGGTTCTTCGAGACCGTTCACACACCGCACGGCGTGGCCCGCATTCCCGGTGTCCCGACCTGGTTCTCGCGCACCCCCGGCCGGGTGGCCGGGCCCGCGCCGATGCTGGGGGCCGACACCGCCGAGGTGCTGGCCGAACTCAACCTCGGCCAGGACGCCGAGGCCGCCGAGGTTCAGAGCCGATGACCCTGGACTTCGACATGGGGCCCGAGGCCGCGGCGCTGCGGAGCCGGTTGCGGACCCTGGTGAACGAGCAGGTGCCGGCGGGCTTCCTGGGCGCCTTCACCGACGATCCCGCCGATCTGGCTGCCGCACAACGGTTCTGCCGGACGTTGGCCGATGCGGGCCTGCTGTGCCTGGCCTGGCCGCCGGAGTTCGGCGGCCGCGGCGCCTCGGTGTGGGAGCAGACCGTGGTGCGCGAGGAGATGTGGGCGCACCACGAACCGCGCGGCGCCCAGTACATGGGGGTCAACTGGGTGGGGCCCACACTGATGCGGTACGGCACCGAGGAGCAACAGCGCAAGCACCTGCCGCCGATCGCCGCGGGCGAGGTGATCTGGTGCCAGGGTTTCTCCGAGCCCGAAGCCGGCTCGGACCTGGCATCGCTGCGCACCCATGCCCGTCGTGCCGCAGATGGTTCAGCCGGCTGGCTGATCAGCGGCCAGAAGATCTGGACCTCGTACGCCACCATGGCGCAGTGGTGTTTCCTGCTGGCCCGGACCAGCAGGGGTGAGCGAAAGCAACAGGGCCTGAGCATCTTCCTGGTGCCCATGGACGATCCGGCCATCCAGGTTCGCCCGATCCGGTCGATGATGGGCCCGCACCACCTCAACGAGGTGTTCTTCGACGACCTGCGGGTGACCGATGCCGACCTGCTGGGCCCACTGGACGGCGGCTGGTCGATCGTGCAGGACGTGCTGTCCTTCGAACGGGTCGGCATCGCCCGGTATGCGCGCTGCGAACGACTTCTGATGCTGGCGCCCGAGGTGCTGGGTGACCGGTGGGAGCAACTGCCCGACGAACTGCGCGGTCGCTGGGCACGCATGCTGCTGCACTGCCGCCGCGCCCGGCTGATGGCCTATCGGGTGGTCGCGCTGCAGAGCAGTGGCCGCATCCAGCCCGCCGACGCCGCGGCGTATCGCATCGCGGTGACCAGGCTGGACCAGGACAGTGCCGAGGTGCTGATGGAGATCATCGCGGCGGTACCCCGGGCCGACGAGGTCACCGGCTACTACCGCGGCGAGGTGGAAGACCACTGGCGGTACTCCCAGTCGGCGACGGTGGCATCGGGCAGCATCGAGATGCAGCGGATCCTGCTGTCCCGCGCGTTGCTGGGAGGCACCCGGCGATGAACCTCGAGTTGTCCGCTGACGCAACCGAATACGGCCGCCAGGCGCTGCGGGCCTTCGAGTCGGCCGGCGGAGAGGAGTTGCTGCAGCGCGCCGAGGCCGAACCCGGCCGGCGCGAGGCGTTGGTGGCGCCGGTGCTGGACGCACTGGGCGCCTGGGATCTCGAGGTGCGCACCGACCCCGACGCACGGGAGGCCGCGGCTGCGCTGTGCCGCAGCGCCGGTTACTGGGCGCTGCCGTACCCGCTCGCCGAACGGCTGGCGCGCCCGGCCGACCTGGACACCGACGGTCTGATCGTCGTCGACGCCGCGGCACCCGAGGGCGCGGTGGCCGGCCTGGCCCACCGGTGGACGGCGGTCACCCTCGACGGCGCCCGCAGCGCCGCGGTGCCCACCGCGGTGACCGGACCCGCCTTCACCGCGGCGCTGGAGCTGACCGAGGCGAATGGCGCCGGTCCTGGCGACGTGGCACTGGGACTGCTGCTGCCGTGCTGGACGCTGCTCGGCATGCTGGACCGCGCCATCGAACTGACGATCGCCCACGTCACGCTGCGCACGCAGTTCGGTCAGCCGCTGTCGGCGTTCCAGGGGGTGCAGTTCCAGCTCACCGACGCCGAGGTGGAACGCAGCGGCGTGGACATCCTGGCCACCCACGCACTGTGGAGCCAGGACCCGGAAGACGCGCTGGCGCTGCGACTGGCGGCCATCGAGGCCGCCGAGGTGGTGTTCCGGGTCTGCCACCAGTTGCACGGCGCGGTCGGCTTCTGCGACGAGACCACCCTGTCCTGGTTGTCCCGGTACAGCCAGCCGCTGCGGCGGCTGCCCTTCGGGGTCTCGACCACCCGGCAGCAGTTGGCCCGGCGGGTCGGCAGGCGCGGGCTGACGGGCCTGTTCTCGTGAACTGCGACGTGTCCGGGGACCTCGACGACTTCCGGGGCGGGGTGCGTCGGTGGTGCCGCGATCACGTGCCCGCGGACTGGCGCGCCACCCAGACCGGGGCGAGCGCCGCCGAGTTCGTCGCGTTCCAGCAGGGCTGGTTCGCCGAACTCCACCAGGCCGGCTACGCCGTGCCGCACTGGCCGGCGGAGTGGGGCGGCGGCATGTCGGTCGCCCAGCAGATCGTGCTGTACTCCGAACTCGCCGCGCACGACGCGCCGCGCTTGGTGCTTGCGTTCGTCGGCATCCATCACGCCGCTGCCACGCTGCTCGCCGCGGGCACCGACGAGCAGCGCCGCAGGCATCTGCCCGCCATCCTGGACGGCGAGATCTGGGTGCAGGGCTTCTCCGAGCCCGAAGCCGGCTCCGATCTGGCGAGCCTGCGCACCACGGCGCGCCGGGTCGGGGACGGCTACCTGGTCAACGGTCAGAAGCTCTGGGCCAGCGGCGCCGTGCACGCGGACTGGTGCCTGCTGCTGGCCCGGACCGATCCCGATGCGCCCAAGCGGCACGGCATCTCGTATCTCCTGCTGGACATGACGACACCGGGGATCGAGGTGCGCCCGATCCGCAACGCCGTCGGCGACTCCCACTTCTGCGAGATCTTCCTCAACGACGTCGAGATCCCGGCCGCAAACCTCATCGGTGCGGAGAACAGCGGCTGGCAGGTCGCCCAGGCCACACTGGGCGCCGAACGCGGGCTGACGATGCTGGAGCTGGCCGAGCGGCTGGGCAACGCCGGCTTCGGCTGGTTGGTGCGCGCCTGCGGCGAGCAGGGGCTCCTCCACGATGCCGTGGTGCGGGATCGGCTGGCGCAGTTCGAGATCGAGATCAGCGGCCTGCGCGGGCTGTGCCGCGACGTGGTGCAGGCCGGCGAGGCGGGCACCGTGGGTCCCGCCGACGCCTCGGTGGTCAAGCTCTACTACAGCGAACTGCTGCAGCGGATGACCGACTTCGGCACCGAGGTCGGCGGGCTGGCCGCGCACACCCGGCTGACCAAGCCGGCGTCCAGCGGCTGGGAGTCCGGGTCGTGGCTGCTGGACTTCATCGGGTCCTGGGAGTGGACCATTCCGGGCGGCACCAGCGAGATCCAGCGCACCATCATCGCCGAGCGGGGCCTGGGCCTGCCCCGGGAGCCGAGTGTGCCGTGACGCCGGGCCTGGATGATCTGCACGACGAACTGCGCAGTGTGGCGCGGGATCTGCTGGCCAAGGACGTGGCCAAGGGCACCGTCGAGTGGCCGCTGCTGGTGCGGGCCGGCTGGGTGGGACTGGAGGCGCCGGAGCCGTGCGGGGGAGCCGGGGCGGGTTTCGCCGAGACGGCGGTGATCCTCGACGAGATCGGCCGGGCCGCCGCCCCCGGTGCGTACCTGGGCGGCGCGGTCCTGACCGTCGGCGCACTGAATACTTTGGCGCCCAGTATCTCCCGTGATCAGCTGATGACGGCCGTGGTGACCGGCGAGGTTCGCGCGGCGGTAGCGCTGCCGACCGACGGCGGCACGGCGCCGGGGTTCCGGTTCGACGGGGACCGGGTGAGTGGCCGGGCCGAGTTCGTCCCCGACGCGGTCGGCGCCGACGAACTGCTGCTGCCGGCGACCGCGCCCGACGGCGCTACGGTGCTGATCCGGGCTGCGGCCACCGAGCTCGACGTGCAGCACCGGACAGTGCTCGACGAAACCCGAAGCCTGGCAACGGTGTCCGCCGCCAGCATCGCCGTGGCCGCGTCGGCGGTGTGGACGGTCGCCGACGGCGATTTCGCCGGGCTGATCGACCGGGCCCGACTCGCGGTGGCCTGCGACAGCCTCGGACTCGCCGAGGCGATGCTGGTGGCCACCGTCTCCTATGCCCGGGTGCGTCACCAATTCGGCCGCGCCATCGGCTCGTTCCAGGCGGTCAAGCACGCCTGCGCCGACATGCTGGTCGCGGTCACGGTCGCCCGACGGCTGGTCGCCGACGCCGTCGAGGCGGTCGCCGGGGGCGAACCGGACGCGACGACAAGGGTTTTGATGGCCAAGGCGCACACGTGCGGCAGTGCGGTCGACGTCGTCGGAAAGGCCGTTCAACTGCACGGCGGCATCGGATACACCTGGGAGAGCGGCCTGCACGTCTACCTCAAGCGGGCCGCCCTGAACCGTTCGCTGTTCGGATCCCCGGCAGCACACCGCGCCCAACTGGCGCAGCGCTACGAGAACTGGAGACGATGACGATGGCGGTACCCGTCTACAAGCGGATCCTCGACCTGTTCGAGGCCGAGGGAATCAACACCATCTTCGGGATTCCCGACCCCAACTTCGTGCACATGTTCACCGAGGCCGACGCCCGTGGCTGGTCGGTGGTGGCGCCGCACCATGAGCTGAGCGCGGGATTCATGGCCGAGGCGGCCTCCCGGATGACCGGCAGGCCCGGCCTGTGCATCGGCACGCTGGGTCCGGGCATGGCCAACATGGCCGGCGCGATCCAGTGTGCCCTGGTGGAGAACTCGCCGGTGATCTTCCTCGGCGGGCAGCGGGCCCGGGTCACCGAACGCCGGGTACGCCGCGGCCGCATCCAATTCGTCCGGCAGGAGCCGCTTTTCGCGGCATCGGTGAAGTACAGCACCTCGATCGAGTACGCCGACCAGACCGACGAGATCATCCGCGAAGCCATCCGCCGGGCGATGTCGGGCACCCCCGGCCCGTGCTACGTCGAGTTCCCCTCGCACGTGATCCTGGACGAACTCGATGTCGCGGATCCGTTGCGGCCGAATGAATACCGGCTGGTCGACCAGGGCGCCGGAACCCGCGAGGTCGCCGAGGCGGCGGCCCTGATCCGGGCCGCCGAGCGGCCGATCCTGCTCGTCGGTCACGGGGTGCACACCTCGCGCACCCAACAACAGGTCGCCGAACTCGCCGAATTGATGGCCTGCCCGGTGATCCAGACCTCCGGCGGGACGTCGTTCATCCCCGGACTGCAGGACCGGACATTCCCCTACCTGTTCTCGCCGGCCGCCAACCAGGCCGTCGAGGAGTCCGACCTGTGCGTGGCCCTGGGCACCGAACTCGGGGAGCCCATGCACTACGGCCGCACCCAGCACTGGGCGGCCAACAATGCGAACCGCAGCTGGGTGTACGTCGAGCAGGATCCGGCCGCCATCGGGGTCAACCGGCCCGTCGACGTCGCGCTGGTCGGCGATCTGCGCGGCGTGGTGCCGCAACTGGTGGATGCCCTGCGGGACACCCCACGCACGCCGTCGCCCAACCTGGCGGGGCTGATCGACGCCGACGCGGCCGAACTGGCACGGGTGGCCGAGGAGGCCCCGACCGGACGCACCCCGGTGCACCCGGCGCGGTTCGTCGTCGAGGCGACCAAGGCATTCAACGAACTGCAGGACGGCATCATGGTGCGCGACGGCGGCGCCACCGTGATCTTCCAGTGGACCTACTCGCAGGCCAAGCCGCGCGACGTGATCTGGAACCAGAACTTCGGCCACCTGGGCACCGGGCTGCCGTACGCCATCGGCGCGTCCGTCGCCGAGGGGGGCAACCGGCCGGTCATGCTGCTGACCAGTGACTCGGCCTTCCTGTTCCACATCGCGGAGTTGGAGACCGCGGCCCGGTGCAACCTGCCGCTGGTGTGCGTGGTCGGCGTCGACCACCAGTGGGGCCTGGAGGTGGGCGTGTACAAGCGCACGTTCGAGCAGCCGTCCCCGCAACCCGGCGTGCACTGGAGCAAGGACGTCCGGATGGACAAGGTCGCCGAGGGCTTCGGCTGCCACGGTGAGTACGTGGAGAAGGAGCAGGACATCGGCCCGGCGATCGCCCGGGCGTACGCCAGTGGCAAGGTCGGCGTCGTGCACGTGTGCATCGACCCGAAGGCCAACTCCGAGGAGATGCCGAAGTATGACCGATTCCGAACCTGGTACGCCGAAGGCACTCAATAGGAGAAGATGACGCAATGCGTGATTACTTGAAGTTCTACATCGACGGGCAGTGGGTGGATCCGGTCGAGCTGCGCACGCTCGACGTCGACAACCCGACCACCGAGCAGATCGGCGGCAAGATCGCGCTCGGCTCGAGCGCCGACGTGGACAAAGCCGTCAAGGCCGCCCGCGCGGCGTTCGCCGGGTGGTCGGTGAGCAGCAAGGAGGACCGCCTCGACGTGCTGCAGGCGATCCTCGACCAGTACCAGAAGCGGATGACGGACCTCGCCGACGCGGTGCACGAGGAGATGGGCGCACCGCCGTCGCTGGCCGCGGGACCGCAGGTGATGATGGG
>CAZHUU010000013.1:0-35058 GCA_964535335.1 uncultured Mycobacterium sp. | reverse complement strand
CCATCGACGTGCTGAAGAACTTCAGCTTCTCCGAGCAGCGCGGCGAGACCATGGTGGTCAAGGAGCCGGTCGGGGTGTGCGGGCTGATCACGCCGTGGAACTGGCCGATCAACCAGATCGCCTGCAAGGTGTTCCCGGCGCTGGCCGCCGGCTGCACCATGGTGCTCAAGCCGTCCGAGGTCGCCCCGTACTCCGGGCAGATCTTCACCGAGATCATGGACGCCGCCGGGTTGCCCGCCGGGGTCTACAACATGGTCTTCGGCGACGGGCCCGGCGTCGGTGTGGCGCTGTCCAGCCATCCCGGCATCGACATGGTGTCGTTCACCGGCTCCACCCGGGCCGGCATCGAGGTGGCCCGCAACGCCGCCCCGACGGTCAAGCGGGTCAGCCAGGAACTCGGCGGCAAGAGCCCGAACATCGTGCTCGACGACGAGGCGTTCGGCCAGAGCGTGGCGGCCGGTGTCGCGGTGATGATGATGAATTCCGGGCAGAGCTGTAACGCCCCGTCCCGGATGCTGGTGCCCAAGACCCGGATGGACGAGGCCGTCGCCGTGGCCAAGGCCACCGCCGAGGGCGTCAAGGTCGGCGACCTGTCCGACAACTCGGCGATCGGGCCGGTGGCCTCCAAGGTGCAGTTCGACAAGGTGCAGGGCCTGATCGAGAAGGGCATCGAGGAGGGTGCGACGGTGGTGGCCGGCGGCCCGGGCCGCCCCGACGGTCTGGACACCGGCTACTACGTGCGCCCGACGGTGTTCGCCGATGTGAACAACGAGATGACGATCGCCCGCGAGGAGATCTTCGGCCCGGTGCTGTGCATCCTGGGCTACGACGACCTGGACCAGGCCGTCGCGATCGGCAACGACACCGACTACGGCCTGTACGGCTACGTCTCCGGCGCCGACCTGGACCAGGCCCGGGCGCTGGCCAGGCGGATCCGCGCCGGTGCGGTGACGATCAACCACGCCTTCGACATCAGGGCACCGTTCGGGGGTTACAAGACCAGCGGCAACGGCCGCGAGTGGGGTGAAGACGGTTTCACCGACTTCCTGGAGACCAAGGCCATCCTGGGGTACGCGCCGGCCGGCTCGGAGTAGCTCGGCCCGCATGCGGGTGCTGGTGCAGCGGGTCACCTCGGCCTCGGTGTCGGTGGGTGGCGAGGTGGTCGGCGAGATCCGGCCGGCCGGCCAGGGCTTGCTGGCCCTGGTCGGTGTCACCCACACCGACACCACCGATGTCGCCCGGCGGATGGCCGAAAAGCTCTGGCAGCTGCGGATTCTCGACGACGAGCGGTCGGCCGCCGATGCCGGCGCGCCGATCCTGGTGGTCAGTCAGTTCACGCTGTACGCCAACACCGCCAAGGGCCGGCGGCCGACCTGGAACGCCGCGGCCCCCGGCTCGCTGGCCGAACCGTTGGTGGTGGTGTTCGCCGACGCATTGGGGGAGTTGGGCGCCGAGGTGGCGACCGGGGTGTTCGGCGCCGACATGCAGGTCGAACTGGTCAACGACGGACCGGTGACCGTCATGCTGGAGCTGTGACGCCGCCCAGCTCCGGTAGCGGTTTGGCGGCGGTCTCCCGCATGGTCAGCACGGTCAGCAGCGACACCACCGCCGCGATCGCCACATAGATTCCAGCCGCATAGTCGTTGCCGGTGCGGGCGGCCAGCAGCGTGACGACGTACGGGGTGGTGCCGCCGAAGACCGCCACCGAGACGTTGTAGCCCACCGACAGTCCGCTGTAGCGCACCCGGGTGGCGAACAGTTCCGTCGCCGCCACCAGCGACACCGAGACGAACACCGCTTCGATGGCGGCCAGCAGGCAGTGCGCCAGGATCGCGGTGGTCAGCGACCCGGAGTTCAGCAGCAGGAACGCCGGGTAGCCCAGCAGGGCGAAACCGGCCGCACCGGCGATGAGCAGCGGCCGGCGGCCGATCCGATCCGACAGGGCGCCCAGCGGAAGGATCAGGACGAGCGCCACCAGGCTGGCCACCGTGATCGAGATGAACGAGTCGCTCTTGGAGAAGTGCAGGGTCTTGATGAAATAGGTTGGCAGATAGGTGAATACGACGTAGAAGCCAACGTTGTGGATGATCATCACGCCGATCACCTGCAGGATCGGGATCCAGGCGGTGGTGACGGCCTCCTTCAGCGGGGACTGCGCCACCTCGTCGGACTCGGACAGCGCCTCGAACGCCGGGGTGTCCGCCAGCCGCATCCGGATGTAGAGGCCGACCAGGCCCAGTGGAGCGGCGATCAGGAACGGGACGCGCCAGCCGTAGCTCTCCATGGCGCCGTCGGGAAGCAGCGAGGTGAGCACGGTGACGGTGACCGAGCCGAGCAGGAATCCGAGCACCGCCGACCACACCAGGAACCCGACCACCAGCCCCCGCCTGCGGTCGGTGGCGTACTCGGCCAGATAGCAGGCCCCGCCGCCGTACTCGCCGCCGGCGGAGAACCCCTGCAGGCAGCGCAACAGCAGCAGGCCCAGCGGTGCCAGCACCCCGGCGGCGGCGTAGGTGGGCAGCAGGCCGATGCCCAGCGTCGAGGCCGACATCAGCAGGATGACCACGGCCAGCACCCGCTGCCTGCCGAGGCGGTCGCCCAGCGGGCCGAAGAAGAAGCCGCCCAGCGGCCGGAAGAAGAAGGCCGCCGCGAAGATCGCGAACGTGTTCAGCAGGGCGGCGGTCTCGTTGCCCGGCGGGAAGAACTTCACCGAGATGACGGTGGCCAGGAAACCGTAGATGGCGAAGTCGTACCACTCCACGGCGTTGCCGATCGACGCGCCGGTGATCACCTTGCGCAGCGGCGACCGGTTGTCAGCGTGGTTCGGCAATGGGTGTCTCCTGGCGTCTGTCCCGCAGTCGAAATCATCCGAACCCTAGCGGCGGGCGCCCGAATCCGCGGTGAGTGCGGCTAATCGGGGCGCTCAGGTGTCACGCAGATGCTGTCGCCGTGGTCAATTCGAACATCGGCAGTTCCGCGAGCGGAGCGTCGAGCGCGGCGCGCAGCGTCGGACCCAACACCGACCAGGCCGCCGGGTGCTGTTCGGCGTAGCGGGTCAGGGTGGCGTCGACGGCGTCCGACGACAGCGGGACCGCCCGGGCGGGCACACCCCGCCGGAATCCCACGCTGAGCCGGACCCGGGGATCGGCCAGCACGTTGCGGCACCACTTTGCCCGGTGACCGAATCCGGCGGCCACGACGTAACTTCCGGGCCGCGGCCGATCGACCACCTCCAGCACGCTGTAGCGGGCCAGGCCGCTGCGCCGGCCACGGTGCTCGAGCAGCAGCATGCGCTGTCCCAGCAGAAAGCCGAAGCCCAAGCGGTACAGCCAGATTGGCGCCCGGACCAGCGCCCGCATCCGCAGCAGCCGTGCCGCCAGATCTCCCCACCTCGCGCGTCCCCGCATCACTCCACCCTAAGGACCGGGCGCCGACCCGGCCAAGCCGGTGATCTCCGGTACCAACTTGATAGTGCAGTCGCGAGCGTTTCGTTATCGGTCCACACTCAGCCGTCGACATCGGACGTGAGACGGTAGAGCCCTATGCACACGCACAACTTCGTCACCTACGAGGAATTCGGCCGCCGATTCTTCGACATCGCGGTGACCGAGGAACGTGTCGCGTCGGCGCTCTCCGAGATCGCCGGCGACGAGTTCGAGATGGGGCCGATGGCCCAGGGGCCGGGCGGCCTGGCCAAGGTGACGGCGCGGGTCAAGGTCAACCAGCCGCACGTCCGCCGCAACCTCGGGGACACCCTGACCTTCGCCATCCGGATCCCACTGGAGATCGAGCTCATCGTCGACCTGCGGATCGACCGGCAACGCTTCAAGGTCGACGGCGACATCGCGCTGCGCGCCACCGCCCGCGCTGCCGAGCCGCTGCTGCTGGTCATCGACGTGGCCAAACCCCGCCCGTCCGATATCGCGGTGCACGTGACGTCCAAGTCGATGCGCGGGGAGATCCTGCGCATCATCGGCGGTATCGACACCGAGATCCGGCGGTTCATCGCCGCGCACGTCTCCGAGGAGGTCGACAGCCCGGCGTCCCAGCAGGCCAAGGTGATCGACGTCGCCGAGGCCGTGGCCTCCGCCTGGGATTAGCGGGTTTTCGGATGCGGTTCGTGTTCGTCCACGGCGGGTTTCACGCCGCCTGGTGCTGGAACCGCACCGTCGCCGAGTTGGCGCGGAGCGGGCACGACGCCGTCGCGGTGGACCTGCCCGGACACGGCGGCCGCATCGACGACCCGATGAGCGCGTGGACCATTCCGGCCCGCCGGGACGCCATTCTCGAGGTGCTGGCGCCCGGCGACGTCCTGGTCGGCCACTCCGGGGGCGGGTTCGACGCCACCGTCGCCGCGGACGCCGCGGTCGAGAAGGTCGGCCACATCGTCTATCTGGCGGCGGTGCTGCCCCGCGAGGGCCGCACTTATCCCGAGGCGATGGCGATGCGCAACAGCGAGGAGGGGGACTTCGACGGCGACGTCGGCGAGATGCTGGGCTACCTGCACTTCGCAGAGGACGGGTCGATGACCTTCGCCGACTTCGCGGGCGCGTGGCGGTACTTCTACCACGACTGCGACGAGCAGACCGCGCGCTGGGCCTTCGACCGGCTTGGCCCCGAGAAGTTCGGCGCGGTCAACGACACCCCGGTGTCGGTGCCGCGGTTCTGGGCGGCCGAACTGCCGCGCAGCTTCATTCGCTGCACCGAGGACCGCTCGATGCCACGCTGGCTGGCCGACACCGTCGCCGAGCGGCTCGGCGTCGAACAGCTGACGATCGACGCCTCGCACTCACCGTTCCTGAGCCGGCCCGCCGAACTCGCCGAGCTGCTGATCCACGCCGCCACCACCACGCCGGTGGGCAGGCTGCAGCCGGACTAGCCGGCCGGCGTGCGCCGGGTGAACTTCAGGTGAGTTTCAGGTCAGTTTCAAGGGCCTGCCGAGCGCGCTGAGCTGGGTGAGCACATCCTCGACCCGGGCCCGGGGCACCTCGGCGTGCCACTCGGCGAGCGTGCCCGACACGTTGACCTGCCCGGGCGCCAGGCTCAGGTCGGTCAACGTCAGCCCGTCGGCCAGTTCCGGCAGCCGAACGGGGTAGGTGGGCATCCGGGTGGGCAGCTGCCAGCGCCGCCGGCCCAGCCGCAGCACCCGCGGATGCAGCCACAGCGTGGTGCCGTCCACCCGCACGTCGACCTCCAGCCACCCCATCTCGGGCCGGCGGGCCCAGCGCAACCGGGCCACCCCGTCGTCGTCGACGTGCCCGCTCAACCGGGGGAACGCGTAGCGCAGCAGGTCGTCGAGCGCGTTCGACGACATCACCAGCGTCACGTCCACCGGCGCGGCCACCAGCACCGGCGGGACACCCGGGCGCAGGTGCACATTGCGCAGGACCAGGCGGGCCTCGTCGAAACGCCGGTCCTCCCAGCGGACGTCGGTGGCCGTCAGCCGGACGTCGTTGAGCTGGCCGACGGCCAGCTTGCGCACGTCCAGGCGGGACTCGAACTCGGTGACGGTCAGGGTGATGTCGCCGGACTCGGTGTTGATGGTCAGGGTCCGCCCGACCACCAGCCGGCGCAGGGTCGTGAACAGTGTCCGGTAGGCGACCGCCGCCCCCGAACTGACCGGCGGCAGCGCGGCCGCCGACGACCACACCGAGGACAGCATGTCCAGTGGCCGCAGGAGATCCCAGCGGGCCAGACCCAGCGATCGCGCCATAAGGTGTCCCATCCTGCTGCCCGGGGTCGGCACCGCGCAACCGGCCGTCACGTTTGCCGCGGGCGGCCCGGGTACCCGACGGCTCGATGTCCTCGGTGCTGATAGTGGGAAGCGGGTTCACCGGGTTCGAATGCGCCCGCAGGCTGGTCGGCCAGCTGTCGTGCGAGGCCACCGGATGCCCGGGAATTCAGTGCAGCTGCACGCCGGAGACGTCGAAGTCCACCTTGCGGGCCTGGATCGGAACCGGGCCGGGGCCGAGCTCCGGCTCGAAGCGCCGTGGCCGCAGCATCCGTCCGCCCGGGATCGTCAGCCCACCTGGGTGGGGATCACCGTGACGGTGCCGGGCGCACCCGGTGTCGGCCGGTTGCCGCCGTCGCCGGTACCGATACCGGGGGCACCACCCGCCCCGGCACCGCTCTGCGCCGGCACCGGCCCCAAGCCCTGGTTGAGCACCGACTGCGCCTCCTTGGTGCAGTTGAGGATCAGCTGCATCTTGGGCGCGCTCTGGCCGCCGCCGAGCGCCTTCTGGCTCTGGACCACGCACTGGGACTGGGGCACGTCACCGCCGACGGCCCCGCCGAACACCGCCTTGTAACCCATGGCGTGCAGGATCGCCACCGCCTTGCCGTACTGCTGACCGGTCACGTTGGCCATGTTGTTGGCGTCGGATGACGGGTCGGCGCCGCTCGGCCCCATACCCAGCACGGCTCCCGCCGCGCCGGCCGCGATCACGCCCGCGGCAACCAGGGTCAGCTTCTTCACTACGACCTCCGTCATGTCTTCTCGTCGAAGATAGCGCAGTCGACCGGGCGGTGAGACGTCGAAGGCGCGGCCGAACGCCCTACCCCCGGCATATCGCCGCGATGGCCCCCAGGCGTTTCACCCGCCTGTCCGGGCGCCGATCGGGCCAGGTCGCGGCGGTGTCGTGCCGGGTCAGCCGCCGTTGCCCCGCAGGATGTCCGCGGCGCACCGCAGCCGGCTGTGCCCGGTCTCCTGCATGCAGATACGCACCGGCGATTCGTCCTCCGAGGGCGGCGCCGCGGTCGGCGACGAGGTCACCACCGGGTTGGGGATCTGATCGGAGTGCACCGACCACAGATAGCGGTTCGTGTACTGCAGCTGGGTGCAGTACACGGTGGCGCCGTCCGCGGTGACCCCGGTGGCACCCGGTTCGCTGCACCGGGCCCCCACGACCGCCGCCGCCGGGGTGGCGGTCGCGGTCACCGTGTCGGTGGTGACGCTGGGCGTCACTGTGTCGGTGGTGACGCTGGGCGTCACTGTGTCGGTGGTGACGCTGGGCGTCACTGTGTCGGTGGTGACGCTGGGCGGCGCGGTGGTGGTCTCGGGGCTGGTCGTCGCGGGCGGGGGCGGGGCCACCGTGGTGGACGGCCTGGCGGTGGTGCTGCGGATGTCCTTGGCCTCGACGTCCTCGCCGCGGAAGCGCCCGGCGACGAAGGCGATCGCACCGATAAGAAGCACCGCCAGCAGGACCGGCAGCAGCACCTGCGGCCGCAGCCACGCCGACCGCCGACCGCCGGTCGGCTCGCCGCCCACCGGCGCGGCGTCGGTGATCGGCGTCCGCGCGGTGGCGTTGGGGTCGGTGGCGATATCGCCGGACGACGGCATGGTGATGTGCCGCGCGAGCGCGTGCGCGAAGTCCACGCAGCGCGGGTAGCGGTCCGCGGGCTCCTTCGACAACGCCCGGCGCAGTGTGGGGTCAAGGTTGGCCAGTTCCGGACGGTGGGCGGCCAGGCTGGGCGGCTGTGCCGTCAGGTGCTGGCTGATCACCACCGCCGGGTTGGAGTGCTGGAACGGCGGCACCCCGGTCAGCAGGTGGTAGGCGGTCGCGGCCAGCGCGTACTGGTCGGCGCGGCCGTCCATGTCGCGGCCCATCAGCTGCTCGGGCGCGGCGTAGGACACCGTGCCGACGGTCATGTTGGTCTGGGTCAGGCCGCTGGCGTCGTCGTCCCAGCGGGCGATCCCGAAGTCGGCCAACAGAATTCGCTGCTCACCCGACTCCAGCCTGGCGAGCAGGATGTTGGCGGGTTTGACGTCCCGGTGCAGCAGATGACGCTGGTGGGCGTAGTCCAGGGCCTCGGCGACACCGGTGACGATCTTCAGCACCTCGCGTTGCGGCAGTCCGTGCGGATAGTTGCGCAACAGTTCGGCGGCGTCGGTGCCGTCGACGTAGTCCATCGCGATCCACAGCTGGCCGTCGAACTCGCCGCGGTCGTGCACCGCGACGATGTTCGGATGCCAGAGCGTGGCCGCGATGTCGGCCTCCCGCTCGAAGCGCGCCCGGTACTCGTCGTCGCCGGTCACCGCGCGCGGCAGGACCTTCAAGGCGTCGTTGCGGGGCAGCCGGGGATGCCTGGCGAGGTAGACCTCACCCATGCCGCCCACGCCGAGCAACCGCACGACGGTGTAGCCGGCAAACGACTCACCCTCGGCCATCGGCATGGGTGTGATCCTATCGACGGCCGTTGTCGCTGGCAGACGCTGCGCCACCCGCATCCGGCGCAGCCAAACTTTCGTATGCGTTAATATCCGCTGGTCAGCGGTGATGCTGACAGACGGGGGTAGTTGTCGTGGGCCGGTTGTCGAGAGCGGTGAAGCACGGAGGTCGGCTGCGGTCGCTGGGGTTCCAATCCAAGCTGCTGCTGATGCTGCTCACCGTCAGCGTGTTGTCGGTGCTGGTGGCGGGCGTGATCGGCTACCTGTCCGGGACCAGTTCCATCCGCAACGCCGAGTACCAGCGGCTGACGCAGCTGCGGGAGTCCCGGGCCAGGGAGATCACCGACGGCCTGAAGAGCATCACCGACTCGGCGGCGATTCTCACCCACAGCGGTACCACGGTCACCGCCGTGCGCGACTTCAGCACCGCGTTCGCCGACCTGCAGAAGACTCCGCTGCCGCCGGGCGCGCCGGCGGCGGTGGCCAAGTACTACGAGACGGTGTTCGGTCCCGAACTCGAGAAGGGCACCGGCAAGAAAGCCGATCCCGAACTGTACATGCCGACCTCCAATGCGCAGACCTATCTGCAGGACCTCTACATGGTTCCGGCCCAGGGCGACTTCGAGAAGTCCGTCAAGGTCCAGTCGGCCGGCGACCCCAGCGCGTGGTCCGCGCACAACGCCCGGTACCAGAACTTCTTCGCCGACTTCGCCGACCGGTTCGGGTTCGACGACATCATGCTGCTGGACACGAGCGGCAATATCGTCTATTCGGCCGTTAAGGGAGCCGACCTCGGCGCCAACCTGCTGGGCGGCTACTACCGGACCACCAATTTCGCAGACGCCTACCGGCAGGCGATGCAGGCCACCTCGGTGGATCAGGTCTTCATCACCGACTTCGAGCCGTACGCGCCGGCCTACGGGGTGCCCACGCCGTGGGTGGTGACGCCGATCGGTGATGCGACGGGCATTCACGGGGCCCTCGCGCTCCAACTCCGTCCGGCCGAGATCAACAACGTCATGACCGGTAACCGCAACTGGGAGAAAGACGGTCTCGGACGGACCGGGGAGACCTATCTGGCCGGTCGCGACAAGCTGATGCGCTCGGTGTCCCGGGAACTGCTGACCAGCCCCGAGCAGTTCGAGAAGGACGTGGTGGCGAATGGAACGCCCGACGAGGTCGCCAGGCGGGAGGTCGAGTCCGGCGACAGCATCCTGCTACAGCCGGTGGACGCCGGAGCCGTCACCGAAGCCCTGGCGGGCAAGTCAGGTGTCACCACTGCTCCCGGCTACCTGGGTCCGGAAGCCCTGATGGCCTACGCCCCGCTCGACATCCCGGGGCTGGACTGGGTGGTCATCGCCAAAATCGACAAGTCCGAGGCGCTGGCGCCGGTCACCACCTTCGCGCGCAACATCGCGCTGTCCACTGCGGCGATCGTGCTGATCGTCAGCCTGTTGTCGCTGCTGTTCAGCCGCATCCTGACCCGGCCGATCAAGACCCTGGCCAACGCAGTGCGCCGGGTGGCCGGCGGCGAACTGGGGGTCGGCGTCCCGGTCACCTCCAGCGACGAGATCGGCGACCTGTCGGCGTCGTTCAACGCCATGAGCTCCAGCCTGCAGACCAAACAGACGCTGATCGACGAGCAGCGCCGCGAGAACGACGAACTGCTGGCCACCCTGATGCCGGAACCGGTGGCCCGGCGCTATCGCGAGGGCGAGGAGAACATCAGCTCCCAGCACCGCAACGTCTCGGTGATCTACGCCCAGCTGCTGGGCTTCGACGAGTTCGCCCGGTCGATGCGGTCGGAGGAGTCGGTGGCGATGCTCAACTCCCTCGTCGAGGCGTTCGATGCCGCCGCCGAACGCCACGGCGTCGAACAGGTCCGCAGCATGCAGGACAACGGGCTGCTGGCCACCTGCGGCCTGGTGGTGCCGCGGGTGGACCATGCCAGCCGCACCATCGCCTTCGCCCGCGAGATCAGCGAGATCCTGCACAGCTTCAACGACCAGCACGACGCCCAGCTGGAGATCCGGGCCGGGATCGACAGCGGACCCGTTACGAGCGGGTTGGTGGGGCAACGGTCCACCATCTACGCGCTGTGGGGCGAGGCGGTGGACCTGGCCAACCGGGTGCACGCCGCCACCAATTCGGCCGGCGTCTTCGTCAGCGACCGAGTGCAGCAGGCCGTGCTGGGCATCTACAGCTTCACCGAGGCTGGGACCGTCACCGGGGAGCACGGCACCGAGAAGGTCTGGCGACTCGACGACACCGCGCGGCGACCGGCATGAGCGGGCTGACCTCCCAGCCTTGGTTCTGGCCGGCGCTGCTGGTCATCATCGCGCTGCCGCTGGCCCTGCTGATCCTCAACGAGCTGCACGGTTTCCTGGTCCGCAAGGACAGCGCCTATGCGAAACCCGTTGCTATGCTGAGGAACTGGGTATTTCCGGCGTTGGCGGTGTACCTGCTGATCGATCAGCTCGACCACGTCGAAGCCCACGCCGACGTGCACGGCAACTGGTCGAAGATCGCCGCGACGGTTTTCGGCTTCCTGATCATGCTGGTGCTGCTCTCCGGCGCCAACGCCGCGCTGTTCGGGGAGGCCCGCGCGGGCAGCTGGCGGGAGCGGCTGCCCGGGATCTTCATAGACCTCGGCCGGCTGATCCTCATCATCATCGGGATCGGCCTGCTGCTGTCCTGGGTGTGGGGTGCCAACATCGGCGGCCTGATCACCGCCGTCGGGGTGACGTCGATCGTCATCGGCCTCGCGGTCCAAACCGCCGTCGGCCCGGTCATCCAGGGCCTGCTGCTGTTGTTCGAGCAGCCCTTCCGAATCGGCGACTGGCTCGACACCACCCCGGCCAAGGGCCGGGTGGTGGAGGTGAACTGGCGCGCGGTGCACATCGACACCGGCAACGGGATCCAGGTGGTGCCGAACGCGACGCTGGCGACCGGCTCGTTCACCAACCTGAGCCGGGTCACCGGGGCGGCCTACAACGCGACGGCCGTGCTGAGTTTCGGCCCGGACGACCCGCCGGGCGTGGTGACGGCCGCGCTGCAGTCGGTGGCCGACGCGCTGCCCACCAAGCTGGTGGGCACACCGGCGAAGGTGATCGCGCTCGGCGAGGGCAAGTTCAAGGTCCTGGTTCCGGTCGGCTCACCCGCCGACGAGTCTCGGACCAAAACCCTGTTGTTGCACCGGGCCTGGTACGCGGCCCAGCGCGCCGGCGTGCACGTCGACGGCGCCAAGCTCTCCAAGAAGGCCGACCGCGCCTACCTCGACGGCCGGTTGCACGCCATCGGGGCCGCACTGGGCCTCGGCGAGGAGGCGGTCACCACGATGGCCGGCCGGGCCAGGCGGCTGCTGTACGCGGAGGGCGAGATCATCCAGCCCACCAACAGCATCCCGGAGGCGGTCGGCTTCATCACCGAGGGCAAGGTCGGCATGATCGTCTACGCCGACGACGGCCGGGAACTGGCGCTGGGGCGCCTCGGCGTCGGCGACTACATCGGCGGCACATCACTGACCCGCCAGCGGATGCTGACCGGGGTGATCGCCCTGACCGACACCACCATCGTCTCGGTGCACCGGGACGCGATGAACGCCGTCGTGCAGCAGGACCACCGGCTGGCCCGGCAGATCGGCGACGCCATCGAGATGCGGCGCAGGGCCGCCACCGAGGCGCTCACCGAGGCGGCCCAGGGCGTCCGCTAGCGCAATCGATCGCGTTGTTGATCGCGTTGTTCCGCAACGCATATCGCACGACCCGAACTTGTCGGACCCCCGTGCAATGATCGCGTCATGTCCTCGACGTCCACGGTGACCACCCCGGCCCGGCGGCTGGAGGTGCTGTTCGATGAGCTGGCGGAGTTGGCCGGCCAGCGCAACGCCATCGACGGGCGCATCGTGCAGGTCGTGGCCGAGATCGATCGCGATGGGTTGTGGGGTGCGACGGGGGCACGGTCGGTGGCGGGGCTGGTGGCCTGGAAGATGGGCGCGTCGTCGGCCAACGCGGCGACGATCGCCACCGTGGCGCACCGCAGCGAGGAGTTTCCCCGCTGCGTGGGCGAGCTACGGGAGGGCCGGCTCTCGCTCGACCAGGTCGGTGTCATCGCCGCCCGGGCCGCGGACGGATCCGATGAGCATTACGCGCAGTTGGCGGCGGTAGCCTCGGTCAACCAACTGCGCACAGCGGTCAGCTTGGAGCCGCGGCCGGAGCCTGATCCGCGGCGGGACCCGCAACCGTCCATCACCACCGGTTGTGATGAGCAGTTCCGTTGGTGGCGTATCAAATTGGAACACCCCGAGGCCGCGAAGTTTGAGGCTGCGCTGGCCGCTCATCGCGAATCGCTGGTCGCCGCCTGGAAACAGGCTCGCGGCACCGGGGATGCCGCGGCACCGATACCCGGTGACCTGGAGGCGTTCGTCAGTCTGGTCGAGGCCGCCTGGGACGCCGAAGCCACCCGCCGACCGCACGGCCAGCACACGACCGTCGTGGTGCATCTCGATGTCGAGCAGCGGGCGGCGGCCCTGCATCTGGGACCGCTGCTCACCGACGACGAACGCCGCTACCTGTCCTGCGATGCCACCTGTGAAGTCTGGTTCGAACGCCACGGCGAAGTCATCGGCGCGGGCCGCTCGACCCGCCTGATCAACCGGCGGCTTCGCCGTGCGCTCGAGCGCCGCGATCGCAGCTGCGCGGTGCCGGGCTGTGGTGCAACCCGCGGCCTGCACGCCCACCACATCCGGCACTGGGAGGACGGCGGACCCACCGAATTGTCCAACCTGGTCCTGGTCTGCCCCTACCACCACCGCCTGCACCACCGCGGCCTGCTCACCATCACCGGCCCGACCGACGATCTCGTCGTCACCGACAGCGCCGGACGACAACTCACCGCGGGATCGATCGCCCACGCCCCGAACCAGCCGCCACCCGCGGTACCACCGTGTCCCGGACCCACCGGCGAACGCGCCGATTGGTGGTGGTACGAACCCTTCCAGCCCCAACCACCGCCCTGCGACAACTGACCGGTGTCGCGCCGAAGTGAAAACCGCCGTGGCACAGACACTTCAGCCGCGGTTCGACGAAATAGATCCCGCTAGCGCAGCCGCCGGGCCGGGCGCGTCTCGATCGCGTCGATGGTCAGCGCGCGGCGGGTCAGCAGCCAGCCCGACCCGGTGCGGCGGTAGTCGTCGTCGTAACGCAGGTACCACACCAGATCGGTGACCGCGTCCTGCCGGCGGCTCCAGTGGTGCGCGGTCGCGGCGATGCGGCCATGGGCCACATCGGGTTCCGCGCCATCGCGATAGAGCTCCGAATCGATGCTGTGATGGGTGCGCCCGACGGCGGCGACCACGGCCAGCGCCGCCTGGATGGCGTCCGGTCCGCAGTGCGCCTGCACGGGGGTGAGCACCTCGGGCGGGTTCGGTAGCACTAGTTCGGCGTCGGCGGTGAACAAGGCGACGACCGCGCCGATGTCGCCGTCGTCGACCGCCGCGGCGTAGCCGTGCACCAGCGCGGCCAGCGCGAGGCGGTCGGTCACGAACTCAGCCCCAGCCGTTGCGCGCAGGCCGAGAGCAGATCCGTCGCCTCGTCGATATCGGTGACCGGCGGCATGGCCAGCACCAGCCGGTCGGCACCGGCCTCGGCCAGCCGGCCGGCCCGCTCGGCGTCGACCTTGGTGACCAGGTGACCGAGTGAGAGCTCCAACGCCGCCGGGTCGCGGCCGGCCTCCGCCGCCGCCGTTCGCATCGCGGCCACCAGATCCGAAAGTTCCGCGCCGGCAACGCCGAGGGGTTGCAGGCCGTCGCCGAGCCGGCCCGCCCGCCGCGCCGCCGCCATGCTGTGCCCGCCGATGTGAATGCCGATGGGGCCGAGGGGTTTCGGGTAGCACATCGCATGGTCGAAGTCGAAGAACTCGCCGTGGTGGCTGACCCCATCGGGGTGGTCGGCCCACAGCGCCCGCAGCACGGCGATCTGCTCGTCGGCCCGCCGGCCCCGGCTGGCGAAGTCGGCACCGCAGGCCTGCACCTCCTCGCGCAACCAGCCCACCCCGACGCACAGCCGCAGGCGGCCCCCGGACAGCACATCGACGGTCGCGGCGCGCTTGGCCAACGGCACCGGATGATGGTTGGGCAACACCAGCACCCCGGTGGCCAACCCCAGCGTGCTGGTCTGCCCGGCCAGGAAGGCCAGCAGGTCCAGCGGGTCGGGGACCGGGCAGTCCGGTGCCAACTCGACACGCCCGGACGCGTCGTACGGATACACGCTGTCGTAGCGGCTGGCCAGCACGGTGTGCTCGACGGCCACGATGGACTCGAAGCCGCACGCCTCGAGGTGGCGGGCGAACACCGCCATCCACGCCGGATCTGCGGTGACCCCGGCCGCGACCGGGGCGACGACGGCCAGCTTCATGGTCATCGAGGCTAGCCGGTGGGGCCCTCGCCCAGGCCGGCCAGATCGGGATGCGCCATCAACCGGTCCAGGAGCACCCGGTGCCCCCTGAGCAGTTTCCGCCGGGCCTGTGCCACCGGCAGCCAGGCCACCCGGTCGAGTTCGGGGAACTCCTGCAGCCGCCCCGACCCCCTGGGCCACTCCATGCTGAAGGTGTTGCTGCGGGCCTCGGTGGTGTCGAAGTCGGCGCCGACCGCGAACACCGACAGCACCTTGCCGCTGGGCTGCTTCACCGGTTCGAAGGCGATCCGCGGACCCGGCGGCGCGGGGCTGCCGAGTTCCTCGGCGAACTCCCGCACGGCCGCCCGCCACGGATCCTCGTCGGAGTCGTACTCGCCCTTGGGAATCGTCCAGGCACCGTCGTCCTTGCGCGCCCAGAACGGGCCACCGGGATGGCCGATGAGTACCTCGACCTGCCCGCCGCGGACCCGGTAGAGCAGCAGACCGGCGCTCAGCTTCGGCATCGGGCTAGTCCGGCTGTGGCGCGGTGGCCACCCGCAGTGCCTCGGCGAGGGCAGCCGCCCGCGGGTCGGTGAGGATGTGCTCGACCAGCACTGGGTCGCCGTCGGCATCGGTCAGCGGCACCCGCCAGTTCGGGTATTCGTCGGTGGTGCCGGGCTGGTTCTGGGCGCGTCGCTCGCCGACCGCATCGGCCAGCGAGAGCGCGAGCAGCCGCGACGGGGTGCGGCCCAGATACCGGTACAGGCCGAGGATGACGTCCTCCTCGTCGGCGTCGGCACCGAGCAGGCCCACCCGGCGCAGTTCGGCCAGCCACGCCTCCTGCTCGGCGCGGTCGTCGGCCAGTTCCTCCTCGGCGGTCCGGGTCAGCAGGCCCAGCGCGTGCCGCAACCGCACGTGCTCCCCGGCCAGGTAACCGGGGGTGGGCGGCAGGTCGTGGGTGGTGACCGAGGACAGGCACAGCTCCCGCCACCGTTCGGCCGCCAGCGGGCCGCCGTGCCCGTCCCGGTCCAGCTCGAACCACAGGATCGAGGTGCCCAGCAGCCCGCGGGCGTGCAGGTAGTGCCGCACCCAGGGCTCCACCGTGCCCAGGTCCTCACCCACCACGACCGCTCCGGCGCGGATCGCCTCCAGCGCGACGATGCCGATCATCGCCTCGTGGTCGTAGCGCACATAGGTGCCCTCGGTGGGCGGGGCGCCCTGCGGTATCCACCACAACCGGAACAGGCCGATGATGTGGTCGATCCGGACGCCGCCGGCATGCCGCAGGATCGCCTCGATCAACGCCCGGAAGGGTTGGTAGCCAACCTCTTCGAGCAGATCCGGCCGCCACGGCGGCTGCGACCAGTCCTGGCCCAGCTGGTTGTACTCGTCGGGCGGGGCGCCGGCGCTGACCCCGAGCGCGAGCAGGTCCTGCAGCGCCCAGGCGTCGGCGCCGGTCGGGTGCACCCCGACGGCGAGGTCATGCATGATGCCCAGCGCCATTCCGGTGCGCACCGCCTGGGACTGCGCGCCGGCCAGCTGGTCGTCCAGCTGCCACTGCAGCCAGCGGTGAAAGTCCACCGCCCGCTCGTGGCGCGCCACGAAGTCGGCGACCTCCGGGTTCGCCGGGTGCTGCAGCCCGGCCGGCCAGCGCCGCCAGTCCCCGCCGTATTTCTCGGCCAGCGCGCACCAGGTGGCGAAATCGTCCAGGGCCCGGCCCTCCCGGGCCCGGTAGGCGTCGAATGCCAGCTGCCTGCCCGCCGAGCGCGGCACCCGGTAGACCAGCTTGAGCGCGGTCCGCTTCGCGGCCCAGGCGGCGTCGCGGTCGATCCCGTCGTGCCGGCGGGCCCGGGCCTGCAACTCGGCCCGCAGTCTGGCCACCCGGCCCCGCTTTGGCAGGTAGCCGAACTCCTGGATGGCCTCCACCCGCAGGTAGAGCGGGTTGGTGAACCGCCGCGAGGTGGGCAGGTAGGGCGAGGGTTCCATCGGTGTGGTGGGCGCGGCGGCGTGCAGGGGGTTGACCAGCACATAACCCGCGCCGTGCCGGGCACCCGCCCACACCGCCAGGTCGGCGAGGTCGGCCAGATCGCCGATGCCCCAGGAGTTCTTGGACCGGACGCTGTAGAGCTGGGTGGCCAGCCCCCAGGCGCGGCGGGTGCCGAGCCGGGCCGGCATCCCGAGCCAGGACGGCGTGATGATCAGCGGGGTGCTGGTCTCGAACCCACCGCTCCGCAGGTGCACCCGGTGGTAGCCCAGCGGCAGATCGGCGGGCAGCACGAAGGTGGCCTCGCCGACCAGCCGGCCGTCCAGGTCGAACGGGGGAGTGAAGTTGTCGGCCTGCCGGACGCCGGTGCGCACGGTGCCGTCCTCCAGCCGCACCCAGACGTGCGCGGGATGGCCGTGGGTGACGTGCACCCAGAAGGACGTCTCGGCATCGTTGCGCCCGATGATCGTCGGCGGCAGCGCCCGTGCCCAGTGTCTGCGGTCGTGCGCCGAAAGCGCTGCGGTCCGGTCTTCTTCGGTGGCCGCGGGCACCCCCAACGCGCCCAGCACCGCGACCAGCGTGGCCGCGGTGACGGTGATCGGGCGGCCGGTCCAGTCGTGGTACTCGGTGGCCACGCCGTACCGGCGGGCGAGTTCGGACAGCGAGGGCTCCAGCTGCGTCATGGGTGCCATCTTGCTCGGTTCCCCGTAGCGTCGCCCCATATGGGTGGCGCCGGGGTGGACGCACGTGACCGGGCCGCCCGCGTCGCCACCGCGGCGCTGTTCCTGGCCAACGGCGCGGTGTTCGCCAACCTGCTGCCCCGCCTGCCCGAGATCAAGTCCGACCTGCACCTGACCAATACGGTGTTCGGCGCTGCGGTGGCCGCCTTCTCCGCCGGGGCGCTGCTGAGCGGTCCGGCCGCGGGCGCGCTGATCCGGCGGTTCGGATCGTCGGTGGTCGCGGTGGCGGGCAGCGTCCTGATCGGGGCGTTCACCCTGGCCGCGGGGTTGGCGCCCAGCGCGATGACGCTGGCGGCGGCCCTGTTGTGCGCGGGGGCGGCGGACTCGGTGACCGACGTCGCCCAGAACGTGCACGGCCTGCGGGTGCAGCGCCGCTACGGGCGGTTCATCATCAACTCGCTGCACGCGGTGTGGTCGGTGGGGGCCGTCGTCGGCGGCCTTCTCGGCGCCGCAGCCATCTACCTGGAAATCCCACGCGCCGTGCAACTTTCGGCCTCCGGGGCACTGTTCAGCGGGCTCTGCCTGGCGGCCTACCGGTTCCTGCTACCCGGCCCCGATCACGAGCCGCCGGAGCGGGACACCCGGGACCGGGCAGCGGGCGGCGGTGCGCGCCGCACGGTGTACCTGACGCTGGCGGCGCTGGTCGGTCTCGCGGTGGCCGGCGCGGTCATCGAGGACGCAGGCAGTTCCTGGGCGACGCTGTATCTGCGCGACGGCCTGGCCGCGCCGGCGGCGCTGGCCGCGTTCGGCTACGTGGCGGTGGTGGGCTTCCAGTTCGCCGGGCGGATGGTCGGTGACCGGCTGGCCGACCGGTTCGGGCAGCCGGCGGTCGCGCGGGCGGGTGGCCTGATCGCCGCGGCCGGGATGGGGGCCGCCCTGGCTTTTCCGAGCATTCCGGGCACGCTGGCCGGGTTCGCCGCGGCGGGATTCGGGTCGGCGACCATGGTGCCCGCGGCGATGCACGCCGCCGACGAACTGCCCGGTCTGCGGCCGGGCACCGGACTGACCGTGCTGACCTGGCTGATGCGGGTCGGCTTCCTGGGCTCGCCGCTGATCGTGGGCGCGGTCGCGGACGCCGCCGGCCTGCGGGCCGGGCTGCTGACCGTGCCGCTGGCCGGGCTCGCGGTCGCGGTCCTGGCCGGTGCGCTCAGACCGATCCGGAAAGCTGGATCGTGAGCACCCCGGTGGCGATCAGCGCGATCCCCGCCGCCATCTTCCAGCTGAGCGGCTCGGCGAACAGCAGCCGCGCCACCACCGCCACCAGCGCCACGCCGCACGCCGACCACACGCCGTAGGCGACGCCGACCGGCATGCCGAGCGACAGCGTCCAGGACAGCATCGCGAACGAGACGGTGTAGCCGAGGACCACCGGTGCGATCCAGGCCCGCTTGCGAAAGCCCTCGGAGGCGCGCAGCGACATCGTCGCGAACACCTCGACCAGGATGGCCCCGGCCAGCGTCAGCCACATCACGGTGCGGGGTCCTCGGCCGGGTGCGGGCGCGATCCCAGTTCCACCAGCAGCACCCCGCCGATGATCAGCGCGATCCCGAGCAGGATCGGCGCGGTGAACGGGTCGCCGAAGATGACCGCGCCCAGGGTCGCGGTGATCGCGGTGCCCAGCGCTCCCCAGATGCCGTAGGCCACCCCGACCGGCATGCCGGCGCGCAGCACGAACGTCAGGAAGGTGAACGACGCGACGTAACCGGCCACCACCAGGAGCAGCCACGCGGTGTGGTCCTGGGCGGCCCGCAGCGACAGGGTGCCGGTCACCTCGGTGACGATCGCGCCCAGCAGCAGCGCCCAGTTCCGCACGCCCGCCGCCCCCCGTCGTGATAAGTCGTGATGATCAGCCGGGCTGAGGATAGCCCCCGTCACCCGGCGCAGACGGCCACGGCCGCAGGCGGGAAGCGAGCCGCGCCAAACCGCGCCGGGAACGCCTCGGACCACTACCCTGATCGCCACACATCCGGGGAGGAAGACGCTCATGGTGACGACACCGGCCCCGGCCATGTCCCGCTCGCTGGGGGCACCGGTGTTCGGCGTGATCGTCCTGCTGCTGTTCGGCTTCGCCTTCAGCGAGGAGATGGTCACCGTCGTGCTCGAGGCCTTCGGGCGCGACGACTCCGCGGCAGCGGCGATCGAGATCGTGGTGGACGCCGTCACCCTGCTCGCGGTCGGCCTGCTCAAACGCAGGATCGACCGGATCGACGGCGGGGCTTCGGGACTGTGGGGCTGGTGGTGGATCGGTGCGGTCGTCATCCTGTTGTGCGACGTGACGCTGATCGTGGTGGGTGGCCACCCCCCGGTGTGGTTGGACCAACTGCTGGCCCTGATGCTGGCGCTGGCCATGGGGCTGGTGTTGATGTCGTCACTCAACGCCGATCCGATGACTCTGTTCAGCGCCCGTCGACGCGCCGAGATGCCGCTGGACTGGCAGCGGGTGCGCGCCGTCGCCCCGTTGGTGATCGGCAGTTACGCCGCGTATGCCGGTGCCGCGCTGTGGTGGGACTACCGCAGCCTCGACGTGATGCGCCAGCTCGACCCCGCCACCGCCGCCGCGGCGCAGGACATTCCGCTGAGCCAGCGCGGCCAGTTCTACGTGTTCTCCTGCTGGGGAGCGGTCAGCCCGCGCTACTTCGACCAGATGTCGTACGTGATTCCCCTGCTGCTGATCACGCTCGGCATCGAGGCCGGGTTCTTCCGCCGCCACCGGATCGACCCGGTGCAGCGGGTGGCCACCGGCGTGACGGTCCTGGTGATGTCGCTCGGTCTGGTGGGGGCGCTGTCGACGCTGCCGTGGGAGGGCCTGGGCTGCGGGCAGGTGCTGTCGAAATGGCACGAGTACATCGTGTTCATCCTGACCCTGCTGGCCGTGTTCGTGGGGCTGGCCACCCTGATCTGGCAGCTGCTGGTCGCCCGTCCCGACGCCACGCCGGAGGAATCGGGCGGCGCCGACTAAACTCCGGTCCCGGGAGGTGTCCGGGTGGATCGGATTGCAGACGTGCTGTCGGTGCTGCCGCCGGCGATGCGGGATCCGGTGCTGTTCGCGGTCCCGTTCTTCATCCTGCTACTGACCATCGAGTGGACTGCGGCGCGGCGGGTCCAGCACTTCGAGGAGACCGACCCCGACCGGCCGGCGCCCGGTTCCTACCTGGCCCGCGATGCCCGGGCGTCGATCTCGATGGGGCTGGTTTCGGTCGCGACGATGGGCGCCTGGAAGTTCCTGGCCCTGCTCGGTTACGCCGCGCTGTACGCCTATGTGGCGCCGTGGCACCTGTCCGCGCGGCAGTGGTACACCTGGGTGATCGCGCTG
This sequence comes from uncultured Mycobacterium sp., assembly GCA_964535335.1. GTDB lineage: Bacteria > Actinomycetota > Actinomycetes > Mycobacteriales > Mycobacteriaceae > Mycobacterium. The sequence continues at coordinate 14,462 of CAZHUU010000013.1, read as the reverse complement.
GTCGGGGTGGACGTGCTGTTCTACGCCTACCACCGCATCGCACACCGGGTGCGGCTGATCTGGGCCACCCACCAGGCCCACCACTCCAGCCGGTACTTCAACTTCGCCACCGCGGTGCGGCAGAAATGGAACAACAGCGGCGAGATCATCATGTGGATTCCGTTGCCGCTCTTGGGCGTTCCGCCATGGATGGTGTTCATCAGCTTCTCGATCAGCCTGGTCTACCAGTTCTGGATCCACACCGAGCGCATCGGCACCCTGCCGCGCGCGTTCGAGTTCATCTTCAACACCCCGTCGCATCACCGGGTGCACCACGGCATGGATCCCGAGTACCTGGACAAGAATTACGGCGGCATCCTGATCATCTGGGACCGGCTGTTCGGCACCTTCCAGCCCGAACTGTTCCGGCCGCACTACGGGCTGACCAAGCCGGTGAACACCTTCAACATCTGGAAACTGGAAACCCGCGAATACGTGGCGATCGCCCGCGACGTCCGGGCGGCGACCCGATGGCGCGACCGGTTCGGCTACGTCTTCGGCCCACCGGGCTGGGAGCCCAGCGAGCGCCTGCGCCCCGCACAGGTCTGAACACCCGACGGCGAGGATGGAGCCCATGGAGGTCAAGGAAGTCCTGCTACCCGGCGTCGGCCTGCGTTACGAGTTCGAGAACCACGACGGGGATCGGATCGGTGTGGTGGCCCGGCGCACCGGCGATTTCGAGGTGGTCCTCTACGCCGCCGCCGACCCCGACCAGGCCCGCTCGGTGTTCCGGCTCACCGAGGAGGAAGCCGAGGCCCTGGCGCAGATCCTCGGCGCCCCCCGGATCGTGGAGCGGTTCGCCGACCTGACCAAGGAGGTGCCGGGACTCGACGCCGGCCAGGTCAAGATCGTCGCGGGCTCCGGCTTCGTCGACCGGCTGCTGGGCGAGACCCGGGCCCGGACCCGCACCGGCGCCTCGATCGTCGCGATCGTGCGCGACGAGACGGTGCTGGCCTCACCCGGGCCATCGGAGGTGTTGCGCGCCGGCGACGTCCTGGTGGTGATCGGCACCCAGGACGGCATTGCCGGAGTCCAGCAAATCATCGAACAGGGCTGAGCCCGTGGAAGTCTCGGTGGCGCTGCTCCTGGAGCTCGGCGCCATCCTCATCGTCCTGACCGTGCTCGGCTCGGCCGCCCGCCGTTTTGCGCTGTCACCGATCCCGCTGTACCTGCTGGCCGGGCTGGCGCTGGGCAACGGCGGAATCGCGCCGGTGCCCGCCGCGGGGGAGTTCGTCTCGACCGGCGCGTCGATCGGGGTGGTGCTGCTGCTGCTGACCCTCGGCCTGGAGTTCTCCATCGGCGAGTTCGGGGCCAGCATGCGCAGGCACCTGCCGTCGGCCTGGGTGGACCTGGTGCTCAACGCCACCCCCGGCGCGATCGCGGGCTGGCTGCTGGGGCTGAACGCCGTCGGCATCCTGGCGATGGCGGGCATCACCTTCATCTCGTCGTCCGGGGTGATCGCCCGGCTGCTCAACGACCTGCGCCGGCTCGGCAACCGCGAGACACCGGCGGTGCTCTCGGTGCTGGTGCTCGAGGACTTCGCGATGGCCGCCTACCTGCCGGTGCTGGCGGTGCTCGCCGCGGGGGGCACCTGGTGGCAGGCGCTGCTGTGGATGAGCGTGGCGCTGGCCGCGCTGGGCAGCGCATTCGCCGCCTCCTACCACTGGGGCCACTACGTCGGCCGGTTGATCTCGCACCCCGACGACGAACAGCTGCTGCTGCGGATCCTCGGGTTGACGATGATCGTCGCGGCCGTCGCCGAACATCTGCACGCCTCGGCCGCCGTCGGCGCCTTCCTGGTCGGGCTGACGCTGACCGGGGAGACCGCCGACCGGGCCCGCGCCGTCCTGACACCACTGCGCGACCTGTTCGCGGCGGTGTTCTTCGTGGCGATCGGGCTGTCGGTGGACCCGGCCGACCTGCTGCCGATGCTGCCGGTGGCCCTGGCGCTGGCGGCGGTGACGGCGCTGACCAAGGTGGCCACCGGGGCGTATGCCGCCCGCCGCGACGGAGTGGCGCGCCCGGGCCGGCTGCGGGCCGGCACCGCGCTGATCGCCCGCGGCGAGTTCTCGCTGGTGATCATCGGGCTGGCCGGGGCGACGGTGACGGCGATCGCCCCGGTCGCCACGCCGTACGTGTTCATCCTGGCCACCGTCGGCCCCGTGCTCACCCGGTTCGCCAAGTGAAGCGGCGCCGGCGTGGCACCATGCTCTGGTGCACACCGTTTTCGACGCCGACGTCAATCCGGAGCTGATCGCCAAATCGCTGGCCGGCGCGCAGTTCGGTTCGATGTGGCTGGACATTCCCCGGCCCGAATACCCGCGGCTGCCCGGCCCGCTGAGCTGTGACCTGCTGGTCGTCGGTGGCGGCTACGCCGGCCTGTGGACCGCGCTGCACGCCGTCGAACGCAATCCCGGCGCCAAGGTGGTGCTCATCGAGGCCGAACGGGTGGGCTGGGCCGCCTCCGGCCGCAACGGCGGATTCGTCGAGGCCAGCATCACCCACGGCGAGGAGAACGGGAAGTCGCGGTGGCCGGCCGAATTCGACAGCCTCGAGCAGCTCGGCCTGGCCAACCTGGACGGGATGCAGGCCGACATCGAGAAGTACGGCATGAACACCGAGTGGGAACGCACCGGCATGCTCGCGGTGGCCACCGAGTCCCATCAGGTCGCCTGGCTGCGGGAGGCGGCCGCCGAGGGCTCCGGCCGGCTGCTCGACGAGGCCGAGGTGCAGGCCGAGGTGCATTCGCCGACCTACCGGGCCGGGCTGTTCAGCGACAGCTGCGCCATCGTCAACCCGGCCCGGCTGGTCTTCGAACTGGCCCGGGTCTGCGCGGAGCACGGCGTCGAGATCTACGAGCACACCGCTGCGACGTCGATCGAGACCGGGCGCAGCGGAGTTCGGGTGGGCACCGGGGCCGGGCTGATCAGTGCCGACAAGGTGGTGCTGGCCACCAACGTGTTTCCCAGCCTGCTGCGGCGCAACCGGCTGCACACCGTCCCGGTGTACGACTACGTGCTGGCCACCGAACCGCTGTCGGACGACCAGCTGGACCGCATCGGCTGGCGCTCGCGGCAGGGTATCGGCGACTCGGCCAACCAGTTCCATTACTACCGGCTCTCGGCCGACAACCGGATCGTGTGGGGCGGCTACGACGCGGTGTACCACTACGGCCGCCGCGTCGACCCGATGTACGAGGACCGCCTGGAGGTGTTCCGGCGGCTGGCCGCGCATTTCTTCATCACCTTCCCGCAGCTCGACGATGTCCGGTTCGGCCACCGTTGGGCCGGCGCCATCGACACCAACACCCGGTTCTGCGCGCACTGGGGGCTGGCCGGGCGCGGCCGGATCGCCTACGTCAACGGGTTCACCGGGCTCGGGGTGGGCGCGGCCCGGTTCGCCGCCGACGTGTGCCTCGATCTGCTCGACGGGCGCCCCACCGAACGCACCGAACTGGAGATGGTGCGTCGCAAGCCGCTGCCGTTCCCGCCGGAGCCGTTCGCCAGCATCGGCATCCAGGCCACCAAGTGGTCGCTGGACCGGGCCGATCACAACGCCGGGGACCGCAACCTGTTCCTGCGGGTACTGGACAAGCTGGGGCTGGGCTTCGATTCGTGATGGGATTCCTGATAGTTCACCGTGGTTTTCGATCCCATTGACCCCAACGCGCCACGGTTGACGGCAACGTCAGTAGGCTCGCGGACGCACGCCCGAGAAGGGGGCGTCTTACAGGAGGAAAACAGTGGGAGACACACTCAGCGAAGGCCAGAAGTTGGGCAAGGGTGACTCGATCACCTCGAACAACGGGGCGTACACTCTGACCCTGCAGGAGGACGGCAACCTCGTCCTGGCCGCGCGCGGGGAAGCGGTGTGGGCCTCGGGCACCGATGGACAGGGCGGCGAACGCGCCGAGGTGCAGACCGACGGAAACTTCGTGCTCTACGCCGGGGACAAGCCGATCTGGCACAGCGACACCAAGGGCAAGAAGAGCGTCAAGGTGGTCGTCCAGGACGACCGCAACGTCGTGCTGTATGCCGCCGACGGGCCGGCCTGGTCGACCCGCACCGAGACCGACGCCCCGCCGCCGGTGGTGGTCGAGGACGTCGAGGTCGCGCCGGTGGCCGTCGAGGAGCCGACTCCGCCGCCGCCCGCCCCGCGCACCTACACCGTGGTGTCCGGCGACACGCTGTTCGCCATCGCCGAACGCTTCTACGGTGATGGAAATCGTTACCCGGAGATCGCGGCGGCCAGCGGCATCGCCAACCCCGATCTGATCAATGTCGGGCAGGTCATCACCATTCCGTAGGGACTAACTGCGGAAACGACGCGGGTACGCAATAGTGCGTTTGGTAACGATCGGCAGCTGAAGCCGATACACAGTCGACACACTATTGCGGCCGCGTCGTTAACGGGCCGCCGAGGGATCGGGGTGTACGGTGGCTCGTTTCAGTTCACGAGGTGTACTCGCCGCCGGGGCCGCCGTGGCCGTCGGCCTGTCCCTGGCCTCGATGGCCAACGCCGACCCGAGTGTCGTCGTCTACCCCGGGATGGAGATCCGCCAGGACTCCAACCTGTGCACGCTCGGCTTCGTCGATCCCGCGCAGCGGATCGCCTACTCGGCGGGACACTGCCGGGGTAACGGGCCGGTCACCGACCGCAACGGCCGATACATCGGCACCGTGTCCACCTCACGGGACAACACTCCCGACGGTGCCGTGATCCGCACTGACCAGGTGATCTCCGACTACGAGACGATCACGCTGGCCACCGACGTCCAGATCAACAACGTCCTGCCCGGCGGCCGCCAACTGGTGGCCGACCCCGGTGCCCCGCTGTCGGCCGGCCAGCCGGTGTGCCACTTCGGGGTCGTCACCGGCGAGACCTGCGGTTCGATCGAACGGGTCAACAACGGCTGGTTCACCATGACCAACGGCGTGCTCAGCCAGAAGGGCGACTCGGGCGGCCCGGTCTACGCCCTGGCCGATAACGGTAAGGCCGTGATCATCGGCCTGTTCAACAGCACCTGGGGCGACCTGCCCGCCGCGGTGTCCTGGCAGGCCACCGGCCAGCAGGTCCGCGAGGATGCCGGCGTGATCAACGTCGCCGCCACCCAGCAGAACTAGCGGGCCAGGGCGAACACCGGGATCCCCGGGGCCACCGAGCGCATCTCCTCGGGACCCGATTGCGGCGTCAGTCCGCCGATATGGCCCTTGACCTCCCAGTACCACCTGTCCAGGTAGCGCTTCAGCAACGCCGGCTTGGCCTCGTCGGGCACCTCGGTGAGCGGCACCGACGTCCGCCGCCAGCGCGGCCCCACCTCCACCTCGCCGGCCACCCGTGCGTTGCGTGCCCACTGGGTGTCGCCCCGCGGTGAGACCAGGTAGTCGACACCGTCGACGCGCAGCACGTTCACCACGACGCCGCGCATGGCCCCGGTCTTGCGGCCGCGCACCCGCAACGCGCGGGTGCCGGCGATGCTAACCCCGGCCTCCGCCAGCCACCGGATCACGGCGTTCACCGTCCGCGCCGCGGCGTTCGGTCGGTCATAGGCAACGGTCATGAGCTGCTCCTTCGAAGTCGGGATGAAGTGAGAGCATCGCTCTCTTAATCCAGGATCCCGATACCTCGCCCGGAAATCAAGAGCAGTGTTCTCGTTCTGTGTCACACTGGCCCGATGGGCAAGCGCCAGGAGTCCCGGGAGCGCATCGAGGCGCAGATCATCGCGCTGGGCCGTCGGCACCTGGCGACCGAGGGCGCCGCCGGCCTATCGGTGCGGGCCATCGCGCGGGACCTCGGCATGGTGTCCTCGGCGGTTTACCGCTATGTCGCCGGTCGCGACGAGTTGCTCACGATGCTGCTCGCCGACGCCTACTCCGACCTGGCCGACGGCGTCGAGCGGGCCCGTGCGGACGCCGGCTACGGGTGGCGCGCCGACGTCGCCGCGATCGCGCACGCCATGCGGCGCTGGGCGCTCGCCGAACCCGCCTGTTGGGCGTTGCTGTACGGCAGCCCGGTACCCGGCTATCACGCCCCGGTCGAGATCACCACCGCGCCGGGGACCCGGGTGGTCGGGGCGCTGTTCGACGCGGTCGCCACCGGCGTCGCCACCGGCGACATCGTGCTCACCGATCACCATGTGGCCCAGCCGTTGTCGGCCGACCTGCAGCGACTGCGGGCCGAGTTCGACTTCCCCGGCGACGACGCGCTGGTGATCCGGTGTGCCCTGGCCTGGGGCCTGGTGGTGGGTGCGATCAGCCTGGAGGTGTTCGGCCAGTACGGCGCCGACACCTTCAGCGATCCGGCCACCCTGTTCGACGAGCAGATCCGACTGCTCGTGGACCTGCTGGCCGGCTCGGCGGAAAACTAGAACACGTTCTAGCCAGCGTGGCCTCGCCGGGATATCCTCGATCCCGTGATCGGACACCTGTCCAGAACAGGAGCAAGTATGACCGGAGGAGCCCGATGAGCGGCCTGGACATCCCGCCGACCGTGGCCGCCGCCGAGGTGACCGAATGGTCCGATGACGTCGACGTGCTGGTGCTCGGCTTCGGCATCGCCGGCGGGTGCGCGGCGGTCAGTGCGGCGGCCGACGGGGCCAGGGTCCTGGTGCTGGAGAAGGCCGCGGCGGCCGGCGGCACCACCGCGATGGCCGGCGGGCACTTCTACCTCGGTGGTGGCACCGCCGTCCAGATCGCCACCGGGCATGAGGACAGCGCCGAGGAGATGTACTCCTACCTGGTGGCGGTGTCCCGCGACCCGGAACTCGACAAGATCCGGGCCTACTGCGAGGGCAGCGTCGAGCATTTCGACTGGCTCGAGGACCTCGGCTTCGAGTTCGAGCGCAGCTTCTATCCCGGCAAGGTCGTGGTCCCGCCCGGCACCGAGGGGCTGTCCTACACCGGCAACGAGAAGGTCTGGCCGTTCTGCGAACAGGCCAAGCCCGCCCCGCGGGGTCACTCGATGCCGGTGCCGGGCGAACTCGGCGGCGCGGCGATGGTGATCGACCTGCTGGTGAAGCGCGCCGACGAACTCGGTGTGCAGGTGCACTACGAGACCGGCGCGACGAACCTGATCGTCGAGGACGGCGCCGTCGTCGGTGTGCGCTGGAAGCGCTTCACCGAGACCGGGGCGATCCGGGCCGGGGCGGTGGTGATCGCCGCGGGTGGTTTCGTGATGAATCCCGACATGGTCGCCGAGCACACCCCGGCCCTGGGCCAGCCGCGCAAGACCAAGCATCACGGCCTGGTGGCCCCGTACATCCTCGGCAACCCCAACGATGACGGACTGGCCATCCGGTTGGGTGAATCGGCTGGTGGCGCAACGAAATTCATGGACGAGCAGTTCATCACCGCGGCCCCCTACCCGCCCGAGATCCTGCTGACCGGGGTGATCGTCAACGCGCAGGGCAAGCGGTTCGTGGCCGAGGACTCCTACCATTCGCGCACGTCGGCGTTCGTCCTGGAGCAGCCGGAGCAGACCGCCTACCTGATCGTCGACGAGGCGCACACCGAGATGCCGGCGATGCCGCTGATCAAGTTCCTCGACGGCTACGAGACGGTGGCCGAGATCGAGGAGGCGCTGGGCATCCCGGCCGGCAACCTGGACGCGACGCTGAAGCGCTACAACGAGTTCGCGGCCAGGGGTGAAGACCCCGACTTCCACAAGCAGCCCGAGTACTGCGCCGCGCAGGACACCGGCCCGTATGCGGTGTTCGACCTGTCGCTCGGGCGCGCCATGTACTCCGGGTTCACCATGGGCGGGTTGGCCACCACCGTCGACGGCGCGGTGCTCCGGGCGGACGGCACGGTGATCCCCGGGTTGTACGCGGCGGGCGCCTGCGCGTCCAACATCGCCCAGGACGGCAAGGGCTACTCCAGCGGCACCCAACTGGGGGAAGGCTCGTTCTTCGGCCGCCGGGCCGGGCACGCCGCCGCGGCGGCCGCGCTGCCGGCCTGACACCAAAAGGTCCTGCGGCGCAGCGCTATAGGCCCACCGGCTCCGGCCGTCGGTCGAGCTGCCAGTCACCGTCGCCGAGCAGCCGCAGATGCTGCTCGTGGTGCTGGTGCACCGAGCCACGATGGGCGATGCTCACCAGGATGCAGTCCGGCAGCCGGGTGCGCAGCAGCCGGTAGAGAGCGAACTCCTGGCCTTCGTCGAGGGCCGAGGTGGACTCGTCGAGAAACACGGTCCTCGGTCTGGCCAGCAGCACCCGGGCGAACGCGATGCGCTGCTGCTCGCCCGGCGAGAGCACCTTGGCCCAGTCGGCGACCTCGTCGAGCCGGCCCGCCAGCTGGCCCAGCGCCACGTCGTCGAGGGCGGCGACCAGTTCGTCGTCGCCGACGTCGCACTCGACGGCCGGATAGGACAGCACCGCGCGCAGGTCGCCGAGCGGCAGGTAGGGGAGCTGCGGCAGGAACATGGCGTCCTCGCCGTCGCCGGGGCGGCGCAGCGTGCCGGTGGTGTAGGGCCACAGCTGGGCCAGCCCGCGCAGCAGCGTCGTCTTGCCCGACCCGGACGAGCCAGTGATCAGCAGCGACGCGCCCGGGGCGAGCCGCAGGTCGAGGTCGTCGATCAGCAGCCGGCCGCCCGGGTCGCGAATCTCGACGTCGCACAGCTCCATCGAGCCGTCGGCGCTTTCTTCGGCGGCCAGCCGGGGCAGGCCCCTGGCCTGTTCGTTGGCGGTCAGCAGGCCGTCGAGGCGGATGATGGTGGCGCGGTAGGCGGCGAACGAGTCGTAGACGCTGCGGAAGAACGACAGCGAGTCGTGGATCGCGCTGAACGCACTCGAGGACTGGTTGACGTCGCCGAACGAGATCTGACCGGCGAACAGCCGGGGCGCCTGGATCACCAGCGGCAGCGGGGTGACGATCAGCGTCAGCGATCGGTTCCAGCCCACGAAGATCAGGCTGCGCCGGACGAAGGCGCGGTAGTTGGCGATGATCTCGGAGAATCGTGTTGTCAGGACGCGGTATTCGGCCTGCTCGCCGCGATAGAACCCGACCGCCTCGGCGGCCTCGCGCAACCGCACCAGGGCGTAGCGGAAGGCGGCGTTGGTGGCCTCGTTGCGGAAGCTCAGCCGGATCAGCGGCTTACCGATCCAGAACGCGATCACCGACGCGAAGAACACGTACAGGAACGCGATCCAGAACAGGGCGTGCGGCAGGGTGACGCCGAACACGGTCAGCGGCCCGGACAGATTCCACAGAATGGGGGTGAACGATCCCACCGACACCAGCGAGTACACCGCTCCGAACAGCAGGGTGGCCGAGGTGCCGACGGTGGGCGAATTCGGTTCTGCGCCAATGCCGGTGGTGAAGACGTCGATATCCTGTTGGATGCGCTGGTCCGGATTGTCGATCGGGACGTCGATGAACCGGCCCCGGTAGCAGGCGTCGCCGGTGAGCCAGTCGCCGGCCAGCCGGCGGGTCAGCCAGACCCGCCAGCGGATCACGAAGCGCTGCATCAGATAGATGTCGAGGATGAGCCTGCCGATGTAGACGCTGATGATGATCGCGAACGTGACGATGGCGACCCAGAAGCCGTGGATACCCGAGTTCCGAACCGCCTCGTTACCGGCGCCGGCCCCCTCGAACGCCACCTGCAGCGAGGTGAACAGGTCGTTGCTGTAGTAGCTGAGCAGCACGTCGAGCCGCACCGAGACCAGCACCGATACCAGCAGCACGCCCAGCCAGGCCCACACCCCGATGCTCGCGCGGCCGGTGAAGTAGTCGCCGGTGATCCGCCAGAACTGCCGTCCCCAGGTGGTGTACCGGGCCAGCCCGACCAGCACGACGAGCAGGATCGCGGCGCTGATCAACCAGCCCTTGCCCACCCACAGCAACGAGTGGGGCAGCTCGTTCTCCCAATCCAGGGACGGCGTGTACATCTCCACGGGGGCACTCCTCGACGTGGGTTAACCGGCGGTGATCGATTCGCGGCCAAGCATTTCAGCAACCGGACGACATCGGTGACGTCACCGCAAATGTCGGTGGGGCCCGACTCGGCCACTAGCCCGGAGGAGGTGTGGTGTTGCCCGGCTTCGAGCGACTCCTGCCGGGTGACCGGCGCCCGGGGACGACGCCCGAGGGGAGTCGGGGCGGATAGTCGCTCATAGCCGGGCACAACGACTACCGGCCGGGACAGCGACGTCCGGCGGGCCGGGAGTCAGGGACTCCGAGCCCGCGTGCCCGCCCGAGCTCAGACCGGGGCCGGCTCGTTCCCGGCGATCCGGCCCAGGCGCCACGCACCCTCGCCGAGCAGTTCCAGGTGCCGGGTGTGATGCTGCTCGACGGTGTGCCGGTGGCTGACGCTGACCAGGATGGTGTTCGGCAACTCGGTGCGCACCAGGTCGTAGAGCGCGAACTCCAGGCCCTCGTCGAGCGCCGAGGTGGCCTCGTCGAGGAAGACCGCGCGCGGCCGGGTGAGCAGGACCCGGGCGAACGCGACACGCTGCTGCTCGCCCGGGGAGAGCACCTTGGCCCAGTCCTGCACGTCGTTGAGCCGGTTCGACAGGTGCGACAACGCGACCTGGCTCAGGGCCCGCACCAGGTTCTCGTCGCTGATCTGACCGGAGGCGGCCGGATAGGACACCACCGTGCGCAGGTCGCCCAGAGGCACGTAAGGCATCTGGGACAGGAACATCGTGGCGTGGTCCTCGGTCGGCCGGCACAGCGTCCCCGAGGTGTACGGCCACAGCTGAGCCAGGCTGCGCAGCAGCGTGGTCTTACCCGCGCCCGAGCGCCCGGTGATGACCATCGTCTCGCCCGGCTCCAGCCGCACGTCGAGCGGATCCACCAGTTGCGCACCGGAGGGGGTGCGCACCTCGACCCGCTTGAGTTCCACCGACCCGTCATGGCTGTCCACCGTGGTGAGGGTGGGCAGTTCCCGCGCCGCCTGGTTGGTCTCCACCAGGCCGTGCAGGCGGATGATCGCGGCCCGGTACGCGGCGAACTGGTCGTAGGCGTTGCGGAAGAACGACAGGGAATCGTGGATCGAGCCGAACGCGCTCGAGGACTGGGTGACGTCGCCGAGGTCGATCTGGCCCTTGAACAGCCGGGGAGCCTGGATGACCAGCGGCAGCGGGTTGATGATCTGGCTCATCGACAGGTTCCAGCCGGTCAGCGCGATAGTGCGGTTCACGAAGCGCTTGTAGTTGGCGATGATGGCGGCGAACCGGGTTCGCAGCAATCCGCGTTCGACGTCCTCACCCCGGTAGAACCCGACCGCCTCGGCGGCCTCGCGCAACCGCACCAGCGCGTAGCGGAACACGGCGTTGGTGAGCTCGTTGCGGAAGCTCAGCCGGATCAGCGGATGACCGATCCAGAACGCGATGATCGTCGCGAAGGTGACGTAGATCAGCACCACCCAGAACAGGGCGTGACCCATGGTGATGCCCAGCAGCGTCAGTGGTCCGGACAGGTTCCACAGGATCACCGTGAAGGAGACCACCGTCACGAGCGAGTTGATCGCCCCGAACAGCAGCGTGCTGGAGGTGCCGACCATCGGCGTGTTGGGCGAGGACCCGACCCCGGCGGTGAAGATGTCGACGTCGTACTGGATGCGCTGATCGGGGTTGTCGATGTCGCTGTCGGTGAACCGGGTGCGGTAGTAGGCGCGGTCGTCGAGCCAGTCGCAGGTCAGCCGATCGGTCAGCCACATGCGCCAGCGGATGATGAACCGCTGGGTCAGGTAGATGTCCAGCATCACCCGGCTGATGTAGATCGTCGCCAGGATCGCGAACACCACCAGCGCCATCCAGAAGCCGTGGATCCCGGATTCCCGCATCTCGTCGTTGTCTGCGCCGCGGCCCTGGAAGGCCACCTGCAGGGAGGTGAACAGGTCGTTGCCGTAGTAGCTGAGCAGCACGTCGAGGCGCACCGAGATGATGGTTGACAGCAGCAGCACCGCCACCCAGGCCCACACCCCGATGCTCTTGCGGCCCTTGAAGTAGTCGCCGGTGATCCGCCAGTACTGGCGGCCCCACACCGTGAACCGGGCCAACACCACCAACACCAGCAGGCTCAGCACGGCGGTGATCGCGTAGGTCTTCAGGATCCACAGCACCGAGGGAACGAGTTCGTGCGCCCAGTCCAGGGACGGTTTGAAGTTCTCCAACGCGGCTTCCTCCTGCGACGACGTCCCCCGGACGCCCATGCGTACCCGGCGAACCTACCCCGGCCGGGTGGCGCAGGCGGATGACAGCACCAGATGCGTAGCGAAATGTCAGCTTCGGGTGCCGCCCACGGCCCGCTGGCTAGGCTCGCCGGATGGGCATCGACGCCCCCTCGGGCACACCGTTCACGCCGGCCGGTTGATCGCACGCCGCCTGCGGGCCAGCGGCCCCGACACCCGAGGAGCTGCGGCCGGCGCTGCGCCGGGCCTTCGACAGCGGGGTGGCCACCGTGGTCAACACGCTGACCGACCCGGTGGTGGCCTACCCGCGGCGGTCGAATCTGGCGTGATCCGGATCGGCCGGCGCGGCGCGGGCAGGTGCCGCCGGTACCGTTGAGCCGTGGCCAGGACCTCCAAGACGACCTCCAAGACCAGCCCCAAGACCGGGGAGGCCGGTCCCGGCCGGCTCAGTAGGGGCTTCTGGCGTCTGGTCGGGGCGACCACCGAGAAGGTCAAGGCGCAGTCGATGACCGAGGTGGCGTCCTCGGAGAAGTTCGCCGACAAGGCCGGCGACCTCGACGACGAGCAGCTGCGCAAGGCCGCCAAGCTGCTGATGCTGGAGGACCTCGCCGACTCCGCCGACATCGGCCAGTTCCTGGCCATCGCCCGGGAGGCGGCGGAACGGACGACCGGCCTGCGTCCCTTCGATGTTCAGCTGCTGGGCGCGGTGCGAATGCTGGCCGGCGACGTCGTCGAGATGGCCACCGGTGAAGGCAAGACGCTGTCCGGCGCGATCGCCGCCGCCGGCTACGCGCTGGCGGGCAGGCACGTGCACGTCGTCACCATCAACGACTATCTGGCCCGCCGCGACGCCGAGTGGATGGGACCGTTGATCGAGGCGATGGGCCTGACCGTCGGGTGGGTCACCGCCGAATCGACCGCCGCGGAACGCCGGGCGGCCTACGAGTGCGACGTCACCTACGCCTCGGTCAACGAGATCGGCTTCGACGTGCTGCGCGACCAACTGGTCACCGACGTCGCCGACCTGGTCTCGCCCAACCCCGACGTCGCGCTGATCGACGAGGCCGACTCGGTGCTCGTCGACGAGGCGCTGGTGCCGCTGGTGCTGGCGGGCACCACCCACCGGGAGACCCCGAAACTCGAAATCGTGCGCCTGGTGGGCGATCTCGTCGCCGGCCAGGATTTCGACACCGACAGCGACAGCCGCAACGTCCACCTCACCGAGACCGGCGCTGAAAAAATTGAGGCGGCACTGGGTGGGATCGATCTGTACTCCGAGGAGCACGTCGGCACCACGCTGACCGAGGTCAACGTCGCCCTGCACGCCCACGTGCTGCTGCAGCGCGACGTGCACTACATCGTCCGCGACGGTGCGGTGCAGCTGATCAACTCCTCCCGCGGCCGGATCGCCTCGCTGCAGCGCTGGCCGGACGGCCTGCAGGCGGCGGTGGAGGCCAAGGAGGGCATCGAGACCACCGAGACCGGCGAGGTGCTGGACACCATCACGGTGCAGGCACTGATCAACCGGTACCCGACGGTGTGCGGTATGACCGGCACCGCGCTGGCCGCCGGCGAGCAGCTGCGCCAGTTCTACAAGTTGGGGGTGTCGCCGATCCCGCCCAACACCCCGAACGTCCGTGAGGACGAGGCCGACCGGGTCTACATCACCGCCGCGGCCAAGAACGACGCCATCATCGACCACATCATCGAGGTGCATGCCACCGGTCAGCCGATCCTGGTCGGCACCCACGACGTCGCCGAGTCCGAGGAGCTGCACGAGCGGCTGCTGCGCCGCGGGGTGCCCGCGGTGGTGCTCAACGCCAAGAACGACGAGGAGGAGGCCCGCGTCATCGCCGAGGCGGGCAAGCTCGGCGCGGTGACCGTCTCGACCCAGATGGCCGGCCGGGGCACCGACATCCGGCTCGGCGGCTCCGACGTCGACGACGACTCGACCGACCACAAGAAGGTGGCCGACTTGGGCGGGCTGCACGTCATCGGCACCGGGCGGCACCGCACCGAGCGGCTGGACAACCAGCTGCGCGGCCGCGCCGGCCGGCAGGGCGACCCGGGTTCGTCGGTGTTCTTCTCCAGCTGGGAGGACGACGTGGTGGCCGCCCACCTCGACCCGGGCAAGCTGCCGACGGAGTGCGACGAGACCGGGCGGATCACCAGCCCGAAGGCGGGGACGCTGCTGGACCACGCCCAGCGGGTGGCCGAGGGCAGGCTGCTGGACGTGCACGCCAACACCTGGCGCTACAACCAGTTGATCGCCCAGCAGCGGGCCATCATCG